>NZ_JAABNI010000005.1:0-258649 GCF_009915995.1 Proteus sp. G2618
CACGTATCTCTTAGGTAAGGAGGTGATCCAACCGCAGGTTCCCCTACGGTTACCTTGTTACGACTTCACCCCAGTCATGAATCACAAAGTGGTAAGCGCCCTCCCGAAGGTTAAGCTACCTACTTCTTTTGCAACCCACTCCCATGGTGTGACGGGCGGTGTGTACAAGGCCCGGGAACGTATTCACCGTAGCATTCTGATCTACGATTACTAGCGATTCCGACTTCATGGAGTCGAGTTGCAGACTCCAATCCGGACTACGACAGACTTTATGAGTTCCGCTTGCTCTCGCGAGGTCGCTTCTCTTTGTATCTGCCATTGTAGCACGTGTGTAGCCCTACTCGTAAGGGCCATGATGACTTGACGTCATCCCCACCTTCCTCCGGTTTATCACCGGCAGTCTCCTTTGAGTTCCCGCCATTATGCGCTGGCAACAAAGGATAAGGGTTGCGCTCGTTGCGGGACTTAACCCAACATTTCACAACACGAGCTGACGACAGCCATGCAGCACCTGTCTCAGAGTTCCCGAAGGCACTCCTCTATCTCTAAAGGATTCTCTGGATGTCAAGAGTAGGTAAGGTTCTTCGCGTTGCATCGAATTAAACCACATGCTCCACCGCTTGTGCGGGCCCCCGTCAATTCATTTGAGTTTTAACCTTGCGGCCGTACTCCCCAGGCGGTCGATTTAACGCGTTAGCTCCAGAAGCCACGGTTCAAGACCACAACCTCTAAATCGACATCGTTTACAGCGTGGACTACCAGGGTATCTAATCCTGTTTGCTCCCCACGCTTTCGCACCTGAGCGTCAGTCTTTGTCCAGGGGGCCGCCTTCGCCACCGGTATTCCTCCACATCTCTACGCATTTCACCGCTACACGTGGAATTCTACCCCCCTCTACAAGACTCTAGCCAACCAGTTTCAGATGCAATTCCCAAGTTAAGCTCGGGGCTTTCACATCTGACTTAATTGACCGCCTGCGTGCGCTTTACGCCCAGTAATTCCGATTAACGCTTGCACCCTCCGTATTACCGCGGCTGCTGGCACGGAGTTAGCCGGTGCTTCTTCTGCGGGTAACGTCAATTGCTAAGAGTATTAATCTTAACACCTTCCTCCCCGCTGAAAGTACTTTACAACCCTAAGGCCTTCTTCATACACGCGGCATGGCTGCATCAGGCTTGCGCCCATTGTGCAATATTCCCCACTGCTGCCTCCCGTAGGAGTCTGGGCCGTGTCTCAGTCCCAGTGTGGCTGATCATCCTCTCAGACCAGCTAGAGATCGTCGCCTAGGTGAGCCATTACCCCACCTACTAGCTAATCCCATATGGGTTCATCCGATAGCGCAAGGTCCGAAGAGCCCCTGCTTTGGTCCGTAGACGTCATGCGGTATTAGCCACCGTTTCCAGTAGTTATCCCCCTCTATCGGGCAGATCCCCATACATTACTCACCCGTCCGCCGCTCGTCAGCAAGAAAGCAAGCTTTCTCCTGTTACCGCTCGACTTGCATGTGTTAGGCCTGCCGCCAGCGTTCAATCTGAGCCATGATCAAACTCTTCAATTAAAAGTGTTTGATGCTCAAAGAAATCGAAAACTTAGCTATTCATAAATGAATTTACTTTTGTTGTTCACTCTTCAAGACTTGATACATCTAATATTTTAGAAGATATCGTCTCTGCGAGTGCCCACACAGATTGTCTGATAATTTGTTAAAGAGCAGTGCAACATTCGCTGCCGTTTCCGGTCTTCTGCGTTGTTGCGAGGAGGCGTATATTACGTTATTCCTCTGAAGAGTCAAGAGTTTCTTCAAACTTTTTTCTTTTCTCTTCGCTATCCTTCGTGGCTGTTGTCAGCTCATCGTCGGTCAGTGGATGCGCATTATAGGGAGTTCCCGGATTAGCGCAAGTGTTTTTTTTAAAATAATTTTCTGTTCGTTCAAAACTCCAACAAGACGTATAAAAACCCCACAGTAAAGTTTAAATATCACTCAATTTTGGCAAAATACGTCGCAAATTCGCTTACTTTATTCCAATCCGTATATTCAATTTCTTTTGTTGGATCAGTTTCGCCTTTAGTCATCTTCATAATTAACTGGATCATGACTCTATCAATCCATTTATAACGAGGATAATAAAGAGCACCGGCAAATACACCTGTTAAGGTTGGCTTCCAAGGCGTCTTATCTAAGAACTTACGTATATAGGAATTAGTCTCTGGTGTATTCTTCTCAGCTTTTCTTGCCGTAAGATTAACGCCAAAGAATGCTGACGGCATATTATTTAACAGTGTAAGATGGCGAGTAATAAATTTATCGAGGGCTTTATTAAAATAACCATAGCGGACAGAAGCGCCGACTAAGACTTTACTATAAGCAGACAAATTTAAACTCTGCTGAACAGAGGTTAAATCTCTCACATCACATTCATGACCATGTTGCCTTAATTCATTCGCAATTTGCATCATTATCTTTTTAGTTTGACCATCGGTACTACAATACAGCAATAGTGCGCTCATACATTACTCCTTGTATTAGGTTAATCACGCCAAAACGTTGGGGTAAATAAAACCAATAGTGTGAAAACTTCTAGTCGTCCAAATAGCATTGTCACGACAAGTATCCATTTTGCAGCTGGATTCATTGTCGTGAAGTTGTCAGCGACAATACCTAATCCAGGGCCAAGATTATTTAATGTGGTTGCAATAGCAGAAAATGCAGAAAATTCATCAACACCTGTCGCTATCAACAACATTAAGCTAATAATAAATACCAACGCATAAGCAGAGAAGAATCCCCACACGGCTTCAATAATACGTTCAGGTAATGCTCGATGACCAAGTTTGATGGTATAAACCGCATTGGGGTGAACAAGACGTTTTAATTCACGATTCCCTTGTAGGAATAAAAGCAAGATACGAATGACTTTCAGCCCCCCACCCGTTGATCCTGCACAGCCACCAATAAATGCCGAGCATAATAATAGAAGAGGTAAAAATGCAGGCCATTGTGCAAAGCTATCCGTGGCAAAACCTGCCGTTGTCGCCATAGAGACAACTTGGAAAAAAGCCTGATTTATAGTTATCCACCCTGTGTCATATACAGAATAAAGCCATAGAATACCGCTACAGATAATGACTAATCCTAATTGAATTGAGATAAACATACGAAATTCAGGATCACGCCAATAGATATTTAAGCTTCTTCCCGTTAATACGGCAAAGTGCAAACCAAAGTTACAACCAGAGATCAAAAGGAATATACCAATAATGATATTAATGGTTGGGCTGTTAAAATAACCGATACTGGCATCGTGAGTAGAAAACCCACCAATTGCAATAGTTGAAAAGCTATGAGAAATAGCATCAAACACATCCATACCTGCAATCCATAATGCTAAGGCACAAATGATGGTTAATAAGACATAGATAAGCCAAAGTGCTTTCGCTGTTTCTGCAATTCGAGGGCGCATTTTATTATCTTTCAATGGCCCTGGCATTTCTGCGCGATATAACTGCATGCCCCCAACACCTAAAAGTGGAAGAATAGCGACAGCTAATACAATGATCCCCATCCCGCCTAACCATTGGAGCATTTGGCGGTAAAACAAAATAGCTTTAGGTAATGAATCTAGCCCCACAAGCGTCGTGGCACCAGTCGTAGTCAGTCCAGAGAAAGACTCAAAAAAGGCATCAGTAATAGAAAGGTGAGGTTGTTCAGAAAAGATAAACGGCAATGCCCCTACACTACCCAGTACCGTCCAAAATAAGACAACAATAAGAAAGCCTTCTTTAGGCTTAAGCTCACTTTTTTTCTGTCGATTGGGGATCCACAGCATTAATCCAATGATCAATGCAACAATAAATGTTTGGCTAAATGCACGCCCTGCACCATCTCGATATATTAATGCGACAATACCGGGAATGATCATCGTGACAGAAAATAAGATAACAAGCAGTCCGACAATACGGGTTATTGAACGAAAATGCATTTAGCGATTTCCTTGGTAGCAAAGATTATTCATTTTTATCTAACGGGATTAATTGCATACTGCCACGACTTATATCTCGTAGTTTAACTTCAACTTCACCGCTATGCACAGCAGGCAATGAAAGTATAAAAGTGACTTTATCAGTATATTCACTTGAAAGTACTTGCCCATGATATTGTTCAACGACTTGTTCAAGTAATGAAACAAGTGAATATTCACACGCTACACAAAAACGCAACTGTGGCACTTTCGTTTTTGTTGGCAAAAGCTTTAATGCTTGTTGAACGCCACTGCCATAAGCCCTAACTAACCCGCCGGTTCCTAATTTGATCCCACCGAAATACCGAACAACCACTGCGGTAACCTCTCCCACTTCACTCCCTAAAAGGGGTGCAAGAATAGGTTTTCCCGCAGTACCTGTTGGCTCACCATCATCAGAAAAACCTAACTGTTGTGAGTCATCGGGTCTTCCTGCAACAAAAGCCCAACAGTGGTGTCGGGCATCAGGAAATTGCTCTTTAATAGACTGGATATAAGCTTTTGCTGCATCAATACCTTCAGTGTGAGCAATAAATGTAATAAAACGACTCTTCTTTATTTCTTCACTGAATTCTACGGTTTCAGCGGGGATCAAATATGCTTTCATCAGGCTAAGTGTAAATCTCTGGTCATATTTTCAATTTTGTTATCGTGGATAATAATATTATCTTCAATACGAATACCACCAAATGGTTTGAAATGTTCAATCAGTTTCCAATTGAAATGAGTACTGTATTTCCCTTCTTTCCAAGGCGCTAGCAGAGAGTCGATAAAGTAAAACCCAGGTTCAATTGTTAATACCATGCTCGGTTCAACAATACGTGTGCAACGTAAAAATGGATACATTGCAGGAGCTGCTAAATGGGTTCCTTTATCATCTTGCATAAAACCAGCCGCATCATGAACTTGCAGACCTAAAGCGTGCCCTAAACCATGAGGTAAAAATGGTGTAGTTAATCCAGCGCTCACCATCTCTTCTTCACTAACACCTTTAACAATGCCGTACTTATTAAGTAATCCAGCAATACGTTGATGCATTTGAACATGATATTCAGTATAACGCACACCTGCTTTCATCGTTGCAATCAACGCTTGTTGTGCATCATTCATATCTTTAACTAAAGAAGTAAATTCATGATTTTCTTTTGCGCTATAAGTACGAGTGATATCGGCTGCGTAACCATTATACTCTGCCCCCGCATCAATAAGGAAACTACGATATTCATCTGGTGATTCATGATCTAACTTTGTGTAATGCAAAACAGCAGCGTGTTCATTTAAGGCGACAATATTGCCATAAGGTACATCGATATCACGATGACCTGTTGCCATTAAATACGCCATATTAATATCAAACTCACTTAATCCAGCTTGGAATGCTTCGCGAGCAGCAATATGTCCGTTGACGGCCATTTTTTGTGCTTCACGCATACAAGCTAATTCATAACCTGTTTTATAGGCACGATAGTAATGATAATAATTAAGAAGAGATTGATTGTTGATATTATCAATACTCACACCTAATGATTCTGCTCGCTGCGTATTTGGGCCAATATAAGCAGTATTTTTATTAATATAAGGTGCAAGCTCTTTTTGAATATCATCAACATTTTTAAGATGAATTAACTCAATTTCATGAGTCCAATAGCTATTTGGTAAAGCTTCAACACTGTGCCAATAGTCAACTGGGGAATAGAACCATAATTTAGGTTTATTAACACCATCCGCTAATAACCAGCAATGTGGTACATCGGTCACAGGTACCCATGCTTTAAAATGCGCATTCACTTTAAAAGGATAATCACTGTCATCAAGGAAAACTCGAATAGGTTCACCAGAATGAATTAATACAGAATCAAGATGGTGTCTGGATAAAGCATCACGAGTACGATTTTGTAGAGTTTTGATATGTTCTTGGTACAGAGAGAGCAATTTTTCCATTATTAATTACCTTATCTTATTCATTGTTAATGATTCAGCTTAACACGCCAACTCTTTTAGTGGCTAACCCCATAACAAAAATAGATTATTACCGATTTATCTCCCTTCTTTTTAACAAACTAAGCAACAACATAAAATTCAATAAGTTGAATAATTTCACTGTGATCACCCTTGCAGTTTTTTAATCAAATATTTGCATTTATTTAACATAGTATTCACACTCTTAATATCTGGTCATACCAGTCTATATATTTAGGGAGAATACAAATGCTCTATCAAAGCGAAAATATTCAAGCCGATTGGGTGAAACAAGGTATTGTTGAACTCATTTTTAACGCCAAAGGTTCTATTAATAAATTAGATACCAAAACGGTTGCGATGCTAAACGAGGCTTTAACGGTATTAGAAGTAATACCAGGCCTAAAAGGCGTTATCTTGCGTTCAGAAAAACCGGCTTTTATTGTCGGTGCTGATATTACTGAGTTTTTATCCCTTTTTGATGCCCCTGAAGAAGAATTATCTCAGTGGCTACATTTCTCTAATCAGATTTTTAGTCGACTTGAAGACTTACCTGTTCCTACCGTTTCCGCGATTAATGGCTATGCACTTGGCGGTGGCTGCGAGTGCGTACTTGCTACTGATTTTCGTATTGCTTCTCCTGATTTACGTATCGGTTTACCAGAAACGAAACTTGGGATCATGCCGGGCTTTGGTGGTTCCGTACGCCTTCCTCGTTTGATTGGTGTTGATAACGCATTAGAAATTATTACTGCGGGTAAAGATGTTGATGCTCAAACAGCACTTCAAAATGGATTAATCCAAGCAATTGTTCCTCTAGAAAATTTAAAAGAAAGTGCTATTTCATTAATTGAGCAAGCAATTGAAGGCAAAATTGATTGGAAAGCGGCACGTCATCCAAAAATAGCACCATTAAGGCTAACAGAACTTGAACATAAAATGTCTTTCAGTGTAGCTAAAGGTATGGTGATGAAAGTGGCTGGCCCTCACTATCCTGCACCTATCACCGCTGTAAAAACTATTGAAAAAGCAGCCTTCCTAAATAGAGATGAGGCACTGGCTCTCGAAACTGAAAACTTTGTTAAGCTCACACGCACTGATGTTGCAAAAGCCTTAGTCGGTATTTTCCTTAATGATCAGTACGTCAAAAATATCACGAAAAAACGTCATGCCGAATTACCTAAACAGGCCGCCGTATTAGGTGCTGGGATCATGGGAGGAGGAATATCCTATCAATCAGCCTTAAAAGGTATTCCTGTTGTAATGAAAGACATTAACCCCAAATCCCTTGAATTGGGTATGAATGAAGCGTTAAGCCTGTTACAAAAACGCCAAGAAAAAGGCCGAATGAGTGCCGTAGATATGGCGAAAACTCTCGCCTCTATTCAACCAACACTAAATTATGCCTCTGTTAGTGATGCGGATGTTGTTGTCGAAGCAGTTGTTGAAAATCCCAAAGTAAAGGCAACTGTGCTTGCAGAAACAGAAGCACTATTAGCTGATAACGCGATCCTTGCTTCCAATACTTCAACCATTCCCATTTCATTACTCGCAAAATCCTTAAAGCGTCCTGAGAATTTCTGTGGAATGCACTTCTTTAACCCTGTTCATCGCATGCCATTAGTTGAAATTATTAAAGGCGAAAAAACCAGTGAAGAAACCATTAATCGGATTGTCAGTTACGCCAGTAAAATGGGCAAAACACCGATTATTGTTAATGATTGTCCCGGCTTTTTTGTAAACCGAGTTCTCTTTCCTTACTTTGCAGGATTCTCTCTCTTACTAAGAGATGGTGCTGATTTTATTGCTGTTGATAAAGTGATGGAAAAGATATTTGGCTGGCCTATGGGACCTGCATACCTACTTGATGTTGTTGGTATTGATACGGCAAATCACGCTCAAGCCGTAATGGCTCAAGGTTTCCCTGATAGAATGGGCGCAATTGAGCGAGATACGATTGCCCTTTTATATGAGCAACAGCGATATGGCCAGAAAAATAATCATGGTTTCTATAATTACTCTGTTGATAAACGAGGTAAAAAACAGAAATCGGTTGATGGTCAAATTCAAACACTTATCCAACAAAATGCAGGCAAAACGCAAGAGTTTAGCCAAGACGCAATTATCGCTCGCATGATGATCCCAATGATCAATGAAGTTATCCGTTGTTTAGATGAAGGTATTATTGCCTCACCAGCAGAAGCCGATATTGCTTTAGTTTATGGTTTAGGCTTCCCTCCTTTCCGCGGTGGTGTATTCCGTTACCTTGATACTGTTGGATTAGCGCAATTTGTTGCAGATGCACAGCAATACGCATCATTAGGGCCACTTTATCAAATCCCTGAAAGCTTAAAACAAAAAGCACAACGCAATGAAACCTATTATCCAAAACCCGCAAAAGTAGATGTTAACATCAGAGAACTCGCTTAAGGAGATATGAAATGGAAAAGGTTGTCATAATTGATGGTATTCGTACTCCAATGGGACGCTCAAAAGGCGGTGCATTTCGCCATATCAGAGCGGAAAATCTCTCTGCTCACCTGATGCAAGCACTACTAAAACGTAATCCTAATATTAATCCTAATGATATTGGCGATGTGATTTGGGGTTGCGTACAACAAACTTTAGAGCAAGGTTTTAATATTGCTCGTAATGCGGCGTTATTGGCTGAACTTCCACACAAGATTCCTGCAGTTACAGTTAACCGGTTATGTGGCTCATCAATGCAAGCACTCCATGATGGTGCACGCCAAATTATGTTGGGTGATAGTCAAGTAGCATTAATCGGTGGTGTTGAGCATATGGGTCATGTACCAATGACTTATAATGCGGATTTTAATCCATCACTTAATCTTTCTGTTGCTAAGGCCTCATTTTCAATGGGATTAACAGCAGAAATGCTAGCAAAATCATTCCAAATTTCACGCGAAGAACAAGATAAATTTGCTTATCGCTCGCACCATTTAGCAGCTCTTGCAACACAGCAAGGCTATTTTGATCATGAAATAGTGGCTATCAATGGCCACGATGCAACGGGTAATTTTATCAATGTAAAAAGTGACGAAGTTATTCGTTATAACCCAAGCCTTGAGGAATTAGCGCAACTTAAGCCTGTATTTGATCCCGCGACTGGTTCTGTCACAGCAGGTAATTCATCTGCGGTCTCTGATGGTGCATCCGCCATGTTTATCACCAGTGAACGTTACGCCAAAGAGCATAATTTAAAACCTCGCGCCGTTATTCGTGCTATGGCAGTGACAGGATGTGATCCAGCAATTATGGGTTACGGCCCTGTTCCTGCAACAGAAATTGCGTTGAAAAAAGCAGGATTAACATTAGGTAATATTGATATTTTTGAACTAAATGAAGCTTTTGCAGCACAATCATTAGCTTGCATGAAGAAGATGAATTTACTCGATAGTATCGATGACAAAATTAATCTAAATGGCGGAGCAATTGCCTTAGGACATCCTTTAGGTTGTTCAGGATCTCGAATAACCACTTCATTATTAAATATTATGGAGCGTAAAGATGCGCAATTTGGCTTAGCCACAATGTGTATTGGATTAGGGCAAGGTATTGCAACGATTATAGAACGTGTTTAACTCGGTATCTGTATATCCACGTTCTTATCGTTAGGAAAGTATTCTTTTCGATTGCATGGTTAAAAACCATTTTCCCGCCGTCAGGGGCGGGTTTTTTTTATGGTTTTAAAAACAAAATCGATAATAACGAGGTAAAACGTTATCAGATAAATTCAAAAGCATCGCTAAATAGGCGTGTTTTATCTGCATTGCGTTCATTACAAAAACGATCTCTGGCGATTTTGGCCATTTCAAATCGTCCTGCGATGTAAATATCATATTCTGATAAATCACCAAAATCTTCGCTTATTGCCGTTAATACTGTACCTTTTCGGCCTCGCCATGCTTCATCAGGTTGTTCAACCACGGGGACAACTGTTAAAGAAGTATACAATTCTGATAATTCTTGTAATTCATTAAGATCATAGAGATGAACGCTTTCTCTTCCGCCCCAATAAATCGTAATAGGTCGCTGTGGATTTTCAGCTAGTGCAGCCAATAAAATTGAGTGGGTATAAGAAAATCCGGTACCGCCAGCAATTAATAATAGAGGCCGTTGACTCTCTTTTTGAAACCACGCATTTCCATGAGGGATATCAATGGTAAGCTGCTGTTTTTCTAATATCACATCAAGCACAGCCATCGCATAAAGATTGAGTTCAGACGCACCAATATGAAGTTCAATAAAGTCTTTATTTTCAGGTATAGATGCAATAGAAAAAGGACGTTTATCACGTTCATCCATAACCGCTAAAAGATATTGCCCAGCCTGAAAATCAAATTCGCCATCGGGTAATAGTCTTACCCGATAAACCGTATCTGTCATCGGCTCAACAAGTGAGACTTTACAATTCAGTATTGCCATGTTGTTCCTCTGTTATTATTTAAGAATATCGAGCTGTTCCCAAATAGTATCGACTCGTTGCTTAACTTCATCTGACATCACAATAGGTCTACCCCATTCTCTATCTGTCTCACCCGGCCATTTGTTGGTAGCATCAAGGCCCATTTTTGATCCTAATCCAGAAACAGGTGAAGCGAAATCGAGATAATCAATAGGTGTATTTTCCATCATAATGGTATCTCTCGCAGGATCCATTCTTGTTGTGATTGCCCAAATCACATCTTTCCAATCTCTTGCATTGACATCATCATCGCAAACAATCACAAATTTGGTGTACATAAATTGCCGTAAATAAGACCAAACTCCCATCATTACGCGTTTAGCATGACCTGCATACTGTTTCTTCATTGTCACAACCGCTAAACGGTAAGAACACCCTTCAGGAGGTAGATAAAAATCTACAATTTCAGGAAACTGTTTTTGTAAAATCGGAACAAGTACTTCATTTAACGCAACACCTAATACTGCGGGTTCATCAGGCGGACGTCCGGTATATGTTGAATGATAAATTGCATCTTTACGGCGTGTTAAATGCGTAATGGTAAACACAGGGAAAGAGTCAATCTCATTATAATATCCTGTGTGGTCACCATATGGTCCTTCTGGGGCTAATTCTCCGGGTTCAATGTAACCTTCAAGAATAATTTCAGCACTTGCTGGTACTTCAAGATCATTTGAAAGACATTTTACAACTTCTGATTTATTACCACGCAATAAACCAGCGAATGCATATTCAGATAAGGTATCTGGCACAGGTGTTACCGCACCTAAAATAGTGGCAGGATCTGCCCCTAATGCTACGGAAACTGGGAACCGTTCGCCGGGGTGTTTTTGGCACCACTCTTGAAAATCTAAAGCACCACCACGATGCGATAACCAGCGCATAATCACTTTATTTTTACCCAGCACTTGCTGACGATAAATGCCTAGGTTTTGGCGCTCTTTCAATGGACCGCGAGTCACCGTTAATCCCCAAGTAATCAAAGGCGCCGCATCTTCAGGCCAACAATGCATAACAGGGATCTTTGTTAAATCAACATCATCACCTGTTAAAACCACCTCCTGACAAGGGGCTTTATTCAAGCGTTTTGTTGGCATATTTAAAACTTGCTTAAATTTAGGTAACTTATCAAAGAGATCACGAAAACCTTTCGGAGGATCAGGCTCTTTTAGAAAAGCTAATAGCTTTCCAACCTCGTGTAGGGCTTTAACATCATCTTGCCCCATCCCCATTGCTACACGCTCTGGTGTACCAAATAAGTTACAAAGCACTGGCATATCAAACCCTTTAGGGTTTTCAAACAACAGCGCTGGCCCACCGGCACGTAAAGTTCTGTCCGCTATTTCGGTCATTTCAAGGTAGGGATCTATTTCATAGGTGATACGTTTTAATTCACCTTTTTCTTCTAATAATGAAAGGAAATCTCTTAAATCGCGGTATTTCATCATAACCTTACGAGCCAGTGAGTGAAAGAAAAGAGGGCCAATGCCCTCTTTGAGACGCTATAAGCTAAACGCATAACTCACTAAAATGCAATGCTTTTTATTTAGTAGCGTTCACTATGGTTATAAACAGCGGAATGGAACCCACTCTGAAAGCAATTTAGTATCAAACTGTTCAGGGAATGTTTTTCCATGTTGGAAGATTTTAAAACCTTCATTTTTAGCGCTGTAATAATGTAATTCTTCACCTTGAATATATAAGTAACTACCTTCACGGATAGCCACAACAATCTCTTCAGGGTTAATGGCGCAAAACTCTGCAATACGCTCATCGCGAGTTTCACCCATATGACCACTGATAGAAGCATCAATATAATGTGGGTTAATTTGAACAGGGAATAAACCTAATGAAGGCATAATAACAGAAGAGCGTACTGGCATATCATTAGTGGTACGAATTGTTGGTGTTGCAACGTTACAACCTGCACTCCAACCAATATAAGGAATATTGCGCTCACGTACCGCACGTTGAATTGGAACAACCAATCCTTTTTCATGCAACATTTGGTTTAATAACCAAGTATTACCACCACTGACTAAAATACATTCTGCATTGTTGATTGCATCAACTTCTGAATCAAAATGTTCAATACAAGTAACTTCAATACCTAACACTTCAGATAAATCACGAGCACGTTGATCATGATCGGAACGAATAACGGCATAGGCAATTAATACAGCAGAACGAATACCGCGTTTTTTAATCATGCTATCGATATTATCTTTTGCATAACTTAACCAACGTGGATCCCCGGCAATTTTTCCGTTACTTAATAAAAAAACTTCCATTACAGAACCTCTTTATAATTATAAACAAAATTCTAAGATAATTATCTTGAAAGCTTTTTCTTGTTTTTACCATCACTTTTTTGTCAACTTGTTACCTCTATCCGAGATCCAATTGAAAGTCACAAAAACAAGCCTTTTTATTGCGTATAAACACGGCTTTTTTGTTCTTTTTTCAGTATAAAACCACGTTACTCTATTTTTTATTTAATCCTTGATAGATACTGTTACCTTAATTATAAATTTGCTATCATCACTTAAATTAAATTTAACTAACCTATTGTCTCTATTATGAAAAACTGGCACTTGCTGTATTGTAAACGAGGGCAAATCCCTCGAGCTATCGAACACTTAGAACGTCAGCAAGTGGGCTGTTTTACACCTATGGTAACCATAGAAAAAGTATTAAGAGGAAAGCGCACTACCGTAACAGAACCGCTTTTCCCTAATTACCTTTTCATTGAGTTTGATCCTGAAGTGATCCATACCACGACCATTAACTCAACGCGTGGGGTAAATTCATTTGTTCGCTTTGGGCAATATCCTGTCACTGTTCCACAAGATGTAATTGACACACTGCAAATACCGCAGCTTTCTTCGCTAATTTATAGTGAAGAAAATGTGCCTCATAGTGGTGACAGTGTGTTAATTACAGATGGTATTTTTCAAGGGATCAAAGCCATATACCAAGAGCCAGATGGTGAGGCCCGTTCAATTTTGCTTTTAAATATATTAAATAGTGAAGTGAAAAAATCGGTGGGAAATAAAGAATTTAAAAAAGAGTCGCTCTAGATAAAGTTAACCCAGCAATTGCTGGGTTAATATCATATTATTTTAGAAAATCGTTTCTAAAATTATTTTTGCTGTTCTGCTTCAGTTTCCGCCTCTGCTTCCTCAAGCTCTTCTTCAGGTGCTCTTCTTCCCTTACCTACATAAAAGTGCGATACCATGACACCGATTTCAAACAGTAAGTACATAGGTATTGCGAGTAAGGTTTGAGAGAAAACATCTGGAGGTGTCAATACCATACCTACGACAAAGGAACCCACAAGAATATAAGGACGTTTTTTCTTTAAAGCATCGGGTGTCGTTACGCCGCTCCAGCACAGTAAAATAATCGCAATAGGTACTTCAAAAGCAGCACCAAACGCCATAAAGAGCGTCATCACGAAGCTAAGATATTTACTGATGTCTGGAATAAAGTTAACCCCTTCAGGGGTTGTATTAACAAAGAAGCCAAATGCAAGAGGGAACACAACAAAATAAGCAAACGCCATACCGAGATAGAATAATACTGTACTTGAAACAAGTAATGGCAGCATTAAGCGACGTTCGTGTTTATACAATGCTGGTGCGATAAAAGCCCATACCTGATAAAGAATAACAGGTACAGAAGCAAAAACGGATACCATGATTGTCAATTTAATCGGAGTCAAAAATGTAGAGGCAACATCTGTCGCACTCATATTTGACCCTTTTGGCAACTTCTCGAGTAATGGAGCCGAGACTAATTGATAGATATCGTTAGAAAAATAAACCAGCGCTAAAAAAACCACAAGAACTGACACCAAGCTATACATCAAACGCTTGCGTAGTTCTATTAAATGGCTGATCAGCGGTTGGGTATCATTTACTGCCATGTTTTAATGCTCACCATTGACCTGATCAGTTGTTTTTTTCTCTAATGTTACTGGTTGAGTAACAGGAACTTCTGTCTTTGTAACACTTTCTGCCACAGGTTTATGGCGATTAGCATCATCATTAACTTCATCAGTTTCAGCAAGTGCGGCTAAATCAGAAGGTGACTGTTCCGTAGAGTCGGTTTTTACAGACTGCTCTTTCGTGGAGTCTGGCGTTGTAGGTGTTTGATAAGTTTGTTTCAAAGACTGTGCAGCCTCTTTTAACTCATCCATGGACGCTTTCAGCTCTGGCGATAGCGTTTGCAAATTCGCTTTCTCTTCAACTTTTTTCAAGCTCTCTTGGAGTTCTTGAAGTTTTAGTTCTTGAGTCAGTTCATTTTGCACATTCGCAGCCAAAGAGCGTAGCGCCCTTACCCAGCCAGCAATTGTTTTTACTGCTACGGGCAAACGTTCTGGCCCCAGAAAAACAAGACCAATCACCATGACCAATAGCAGCTGACTAAAACCAATGTCAAACACGGTTTACACCTGCTCTTTATTTTTGCTCTCAGTTGTAGACTTCTCTTCTGTTGAAGTCTTCTGCGCTAAATTTTTAGTATCAAAATCTGCGTCGTTATTTGTTTTTTCAGCGTTGTTGGTGTCTTTATCTGCAGCTTCGTCACCAATCGCTTTTTTAAAGCCTTTTACTGATGCACCTAAATCTGAGCCCAATGTGCGCAGTTTATTTGTACCAAATAATAAGACAACGATGACAGCGATGATGAGTAATTGCCAAATGCTAATACCGCCCATTTTATGTTCCTCAACTATTTTCGGGGTTATACTTAATAACAGTGCCCATTATATACAACGAATTCAATTTTCGGGAATCCCGAATTCATCTTTTAACTTGCTCAAAGACAAACTTTGATGTGTTTTTATTGTGCATTACCAGATCTAAACCAACCCAAAATCCATGCAAGAAGGCCTAAACTGATAAAAACACTGAATAATGTTTTAAAACCAGAAACAAAAAACAGGCTACCGCATAAAAACAGTGTTGTACCTATACCCAATAAAAATAGAGACTGTCTCTGTTTGACTCTTTGCGAACTTATTTGTTCCGTCAATTTGTCTAGCGTTAACTTCATATTTTTATGTTGCTTCAGACTATCATAAACCAACTCTGGTATCTCTGGCATTTTTTCAATCCAGTAAGGTGCTTTGCTCTTTATACCATTCACTAGTGCCGTGATACCAATCTGACTATGTAACCAATCTTCTAAGAAAGGTTTTGCCGTTTTCCATAAATCCAATTGTGGGTATAGCTGGCGACCCAATCCTTCAACATAAAGCAATGTTTTTTGAAGTAAAACTAACTGCGGTTGTACTTCCATATTGAAACGACGAGCTGTATTGAAAAGGTTAAGTAACACATGCCCAAATGAGATCTCAGAAAGTGGTTTTTCAAAAATAGGCTCACACACAGTACGGATCGCAAATTCAAAATCTTCTACATTGGTATCTGCTGGTACCCAGCCTGAATCAACATGTAACTCTGCAACTTTCCGATAATCGCGGTTAAAAAATGCTAAGAAATTCTCAGCTAAATAGCGTTTATCTTCTTTATTTAATGAGCCAACGATACCGCAATCAATACCGATATAATATGGATTTTCAGGGTGATCATAGCTAATAAACACATTACCAGGATGCATATCAGCATGGAAAAAACTGTCTCTAAACACCTGAGTGAAAAAGACTTTTACACCACGCTCTGCAAGAAGTTTCATATTCGTCTTTTGTGCATTCAACGCTTCAATGTCAGAAACGGGAATACCATAAATACGCTCCATTACCATCACATTTTCATGGCAATAATCTGAATACACTTCAGGAATATACAGCATAGAGCTATTTTCAAAATTACGACGTAATTGAATAGCATTAGCCGCTTCACGCAGTAAATTTAGCTCATCGAGTAATGTTTTTTCGTATTCGCGGATCACCTCTTTTGGTCGTAAACGACGACCATCAGGCAAAAACGGTAATAAATTTGCCAAGCGATACATCAAACGAATATCTGCTTTTATCACTGGTTGAATATCAGGGCGAATAACCTTTAGTACCACTTCTTTGCCGTTTTCTTTTAATTTTGCAGTGTGAACCTGCGCAATAGAGGCTGAAGCCAGTGGAGTTTCATCAAAATCATCAAACCATTGGTCGATAGGGCCACCAAATGAGTTTTCGATATATTGTCGTGCTTTCTTACCATCAAAAGGAGCTACTTTGTCTTGCAATAATGCAAGCTGGTCAGCGATTTGAGGAGGGAAAAGATCACGTCGAGTTGATAACATTTGGCCTAATTTAATCCAAACAGGGCCTAATGTTTGCAATGCGAGTCGTAAGCGTTCACCTAATGGTTTTTCTGGATGTTTATTTTTGATCCAAAATAGTGCTCGGCATCCTAATCTTGCAGGTAAAGTAATTCGGTGTTTAGGAATTAACTCATCAAGCCCATAAGATAAAAATACCTGAATAATATGATAGAGGCGCTTTAACTCACTAAGGAGCATTATTTTTTCTCCAATGTGCCTAACCGTTTTTCCAGCTCGGCTGTTTGCTGTGCAAGTTCTTCTATTTCATCATAAAAATGGACTGTTTCTAATGCACTAGGTGCGGTTTTCCACTCTTCAATTAATGCGTCACGTAAATAATCTTTTTGGTGACTTAAGAGTGAAGAAAATAACTGAACCCCCTTTCCTGCAACAACAGTCAGACTTTGTGCCGCAATATCACCGATATAAGGAGCTAAATATTGCGCGGGGTCCCACTGCGCCATATCCAATAATGCAGACCAATTTTGAACAACCTGCATATCACCATCAATAGTGATATCACCACGGTTAATTAGTTCTGACATTTTTTGACGGTCACGAAGCTTAATCAGGGTTAATAATTTTGTTTTTATCAAACAATCAGTTTCATCATCCCACTGACTTAATACGTCAACTTGTTGTTCACTAAAGACTAAGTAGATGGAACGAGGAAACTCATTGATAGAAAGCGCCAACACTTTGCCCGCAAGACGATTGCGGGCAGGTTTAAGCACATTTTCCTGATATAAAACGTGATTAAGTGCTGTTTCCATTGATGCTGTTAGTAGCGGATACAGTACTTGAGAAGCAATATCATGAGAAAAAGTGGCTTTTTCCATCTCAGAATTTAAATCCTTTGTGTAAGGCAACTATACCTCCGGTCATATTGGTATAGGTAACTTGATCAAATCCGGCTTCTTCCATCATACCTTTTAGTGTTTCTTGGTCTGGATGCATACGAATTGACTCCGTTAAATAACGGTAACTTTCAGCATCATTCACAATCACTTGACCAATTTTTGGTAGGATATGAAAAGAGTAAGCATCATAAATCTTGCTTAAAGGATCAAGAACAGGTTTAGAGAATTCTAGCACCAACAGACGTCCACCTGGCTTTAATACACGGAACATAGAACGTAAAGCTTTCGCTTTATCAGTCACATTACGTAAGCCAAAGGAGATAGTGATGCAGTCAAAATGGTTATCAGGGAAAGGTAACTCTTCAGCATTTGCCTGTACATAGTTAACATTACCCACAATACCGTGATCGCGTAGCTTTTCACGCCCCATTTTCAACATAGAATCATTGATATCAGCTAAAACAACTTCTCCGTTTTCACCCACAAGACGAGAAAATTTAGCTGTTAAATCACCAGTACCACCAGCAAGGTCAAGGACACGTTGGTTACGTCTAACACCACTTGCTTCAATAGTATAACGTTTCCAAATGCGGTGAACACCAAAAGACATCAAGTCATTCATTAAATCATACTTAGACGCGACAGAGTGAAAAACCCTTGCAACCATGGTTTGTTTATCATCTTTGTCAACGGTTTGGAAACCAAAATCTGTTGTTTCCTTAGTTTGTTGAGTCATATTATTTGCCCGCTAATTAATCAAAATTTAGTAAATTCAGTACTGGTCGTTTTCAGAAATCTTTATCTCTTTATTTTATCAAATCAATCAGATGCTGATTTTTCAATGAGATCATTATCAATCGTTTTTTTTATCTCAACCCCTAAGGATTTAAAGCCTTCCGCTTGACTGATTAGATTTCCACGACCTTCAGAGAGTTTTTTCATCGCTAATAGATAGCCAGACTGCGCTTTTTGAATACTATTTCCTAGCCCTTGCATATCATCAACGAAAAGTCTTAATTTGTCATACATTTTAGCCGCTCTGTCTGCAATTTCTTGCGCATTTTGGCTTTGATATTCATAACGCCACAATGCGGCTATTGTACGCAAAGCAACAAGTAAAGTAGATGGCCCAACTAACATAATATTGTTTTTCAATGCTTCTTCTAGCAAGTCTGGAGAATGACCAATTGCAACAAGATAAGCGGGCTCAATAGGTATAAACATTAAAACATAGTCTAAAGACATTACACCTGGTAGTTTATGATAATCTTTTACACTCAATCCTTTAATATGCGCTTTAATTGAGTTCACATGTGCATAAAGCGCTTGTTTACGTTCACTATCATTATCACTACTAAAATACTTTTCATATGCCACCAGTGACATTTTAGCGTCGATAATAACATCTCTACCATGAGGTAGATGCACAATTACATCAGGTTGATAGCGACTACCATTTTCATGTCGAATACTCACCTGTGTTTCAAATTCGTGACCTTCACGTAATCCTGAAGATTCTAATATACGTGCTAATACCGTCTCACCCCAGTTGCCTTGAACTTTATTATCCCCTTTTAAGGCATTGGTTAAGTTAACGGCTTCTTGCGCCATTTTTACATTCAATTGTTGAAGCTGGCGAATTTCATGAACCAAGGTATGTCGTTCTCTGGCTTCTTGCCCAAAACCATCTTGAACTTGTCGCCGAAAGCTTTCGAGCTGTTCACGAAAGGGGGAAAGTAAATGCGTCAACCCTTGGCGATTTAACTCTTCAGTTTTACGTCCACTTTGTTCGAAAATACGATTAGCTAAGTTCTCAAACTGCGTTGCAAGCCGTTGCTCACTATTTATTAATAATCGTTGTTTTTCTTCTGCGGATATTCTGCTTTCTTCCCAGCGAGTTGTCACTTCTCTTAATTCAGCTTCTTGAGAAGTAATAATTTCTCGCTGAGCTCGTAATTCTTGCTCTAATTGTTCTATATGTTGTTGTAAAGAAGGGATAATTACCGCTTTTTCTTGGGCGATAGCAAGCTGTGTGTGATTTTCACGTAGCATGGCTTCTTTATCGGATAAACGTTGTTGGATAGACCACCAAACCAGCGCGCCTCCAACAAGTACACCACCTAATAAACCAATGATCCCATATAACAACTGAATATCCACTAAAGTGACCTTTTTACTTTCCAGCGGGCTACGTTAAAACGCATAGGTAATATTGTCTAGCAACAATTTACATCATGGCTTGATTTGCGATAAAGGACGCAGTTATCCCATCCATTTCGCAAGCCATTGCAAACCAAAAGCACCGGGCGCCAAAATGCCAAAAGCCCAAATCATGGCTGATGTTAAATTAGCAATTTGAAAATAACGTTGTGGCATCGCACAAATACCCGCAACTAACGGGACAATTGCACGAAAAGGCCCAAAAAAGCGTCCAATAAACACACCCCAAATTCCCCAGCGATTAAAGAATTGGTGACCTCTAACCAATGTTTGTGGTGAACGTGAAATTGGCCATAAATTTTTCACCCCGTCTTTATAGTGAAATCCTACCCAGTACGACACCCAATCACCAAAGAACGCGCCTAATGCAGCAGCAAGCCAAATCGGCCAGAAAAACAGACCACTTTCACCAATTAAGGCACCTAACCCCAATAAAATAACCGTGGCGGGAATAAGTAAAGAGATAAACGCGAGTGACTCACCAAAAGCAAGAAAGAACACGATCGGAATAGCCCAGATCTCGTGCTCTTTTACAAAGAGAGTGATGGTATGAATAATGTCTTGTACTGTCAAAATAGAGACCTTAAATTCGGTTAACCTAAGTGAAATAAAATATCCTGATTAACCGAATATAAATCACTTCATTATTCTAGAAAATAATTTTGTAAGGCATCTCGGCTAGAAGCATCTAAACCGATATCTTTTTCCAGCCAAGTATCCACATTACCGTAATGCTGATTAATACTCACCAATGCCGTTTGCAGAAACTCTTCTTGTACCGAATAAACATAAGCAAATTTATCAACAATGTTATCACTCATTGTTTTGGCATGTTCTTCTAAAAGATAAGCGCGATAAGGCGCTAATGTTTCATTGGTTAGCAAGTAATCTTCCATTACCACATCTAAAGATGCACCGAGTGCGAATAACACTAAAGCTGAGCCAACACCTGTTCTATCTTTACCTACTGCACAGTGTTGCACTACGCCCCCTTTTTCGGGTTGCGTTAATAACGTAGCTAATTGTTTATAGGCAGGGTTATTAATAGGTAACAATTTATATAGCTGAAACATAAAAGCTTTAGCATCAAATTGCTCGAGTATTTCAGGCGTCAGCTTTTCAAGATTGGCAGAGACTTCTTTAGATAACGGATTGGCAGGAGCATGATAATATTGCGCACCGTCCCAGACACGGTCGGGTTTATCAACAATTTCGCCACTATCACGATAATCAATGATTTGAAAAAGATTTTTATCAATGAGAAGAGATTGGTCTGTATTGGTTAATCTATCCAGCGAGCCAGAGCGGAAGAGCATTCCAGGTTTAATAACACCACCATTACTCAATTTTTTACCGCCTAAATCACGAAAGTTAATTCCGCCGACTAAAGGCAACACCGAAGGATGTGTTTGTAATATATCAGTCATAATGCCTCTTCTCATTGTTGTATTGTTAAGACCTCAAAGACCTTAACAGAAATTAGCGCCTGTTAACACATTAACATGATGAATTACCATACAAAAAAAGCCCTTAATACTTATGTATTAAGGGCTTTCATATTTGATTAAAAAAGACTTATTTCATTAAAATGCGAGCGGCTTCGATAACGATGCCTAGTGCATTATTTTCAGTTTTCTTCAGTAATTCCGCATCTGGAATTTCTTGTTGAGTACGATTTACGATAACACCCGCAACCATACCTGCACGTAAACCTTGGCTTGCACACATTGTTAATAATGTTGCAGATTCCATTTCATAGTTCATTACGCCCATTTCTTGCCACTCTTTCATAGAGCCTTTGAAACGGCGAACAACGCGGCCTGTATAGGTGTCGTAACGCTCTTGTCCTGGATAGAATGTATCTGAAGATGCAGTAACACCTACGTGTACAGTTGAACCATTGTCTTTAGCGGCTTTGTACAGTGCGTTCATACATTCAAAATCAGAAACAGCTGGGAATTCCATTGGTGCGAAATGTAAGCTTGCGCCATCTAAACGAACCGCAGCAGTAGTGACAAGAATATCACCTACATTGATATGCTCTTGAATTGCACCTGTTGTACCAATACGTAAAAAAGTACGGATACCTAACTGTGCTAATTCTTCAACTGCGATAGAGGTAGATGGACCACCGATACCTGTTGAGCAAACAATGACAGCTTTGCCATCAATTTCGCCACGCCATGACGTGTATTCACGTAAAGAAGCCAGATGAACTGGGTTATCCATTAATTTTGCAATTTTTTCGACACGCTTAGGATCACCTGGAACAATTGCTAAAGTGGCACCCTGTAGGTCATTTTTGGTTAAACCTAAGTGAAATACATCAGACATATCGGACTCCTCAATGGGACAAAACCAATGATCATTAAATTAAAAGTTACTGTATCAGTTTTTTAGACTTTTTTAGTGACCAACATCACTTACGAGACACTAATCAAAGTAACAATTTCATAAAATTGTGATCGATATCGCGAAAAACAGCATTAAAAATACATTTTCAGCGAATATATTATCAATATTCGCTGACTTCAATCATTCACGATACTCATACATCCATCCTAATTACTAGTATAGATGCAATAAACACCCTATCAAATATATACTCTTAAAACTCAAAGTATGACGAGTAGCTTTAAAACGCGTACACTACCCGCCCTTAAAATATAAACACCTAATGTGACAAACACATCGTCACTGGAGTAAACATGAGCTTATTTAACCAAATTGCGAGCCTACTAGGTGGCGAAAAAATCAATCAATATAAAACTGTCCTTGAGTGGATTGGATCTCAAGGTGGTATTGAAGGCTTAGTAAAGCAATTTGATACAGCGGGTTTAAGTGAGCTTATTCAATCTTGGATAAGTACCAATACCAATTTACCTATCAGTGCTGAACAAATCGTAGCGGTTTTTTCATCCCCTGTTATTAACGAACTGGCGTCAAAAATTAATTTAAATGCGACTGAAGCTTCTGAAATGGCTGCGCAATACTTACCTAAATTAATTGATAAAGTCACTCCGGATGGCGTTATACCTCAAGATTTAGATTTAGTCAGTGCTGGTATGGATATTTTAAAAGCGAAGATTTTCGGTGGCTAAATAAACAAAGTGTTTTAATGCGTTTTCCCTTACATTTCATAAGAGAAAACGCATCACATTCTTAATAATCAAAGTTGATTACAGCAAACCTTCTTCAATCAACGCTTCATGAAAACGTTGTTTCTCTTCAGGCGTTGCCTGAATGCGCTCTAAAGGCACATCTAAAGCATAAGGGATATTCTGTTGTGGCGAATAAACGGCTAATACATAAGTATTTCCATTTTGCTCAATTACAATAGGAGGTGTTTTCTTATTTCCTGAATAAGCGATACGGATATCTTTACCCTCTAAATTAAGATGATAAGTGGCAATAAATTGCTTATTACTCACAACCATTTTTGCGGGAATAGCTATTAATTTTAAAGGCTGAGTTCCCACTGATAATAATGCTTTTCTTACTTTACTCGTCAGTATTTGACGATAAATAAAAAAGATCACACTAAAACCAAATAAGCCGATAAAAATAATAGAGCTAATTAACCGAAGCCAAACATTATCTATCGCCACATCAACGGTCATTTTACTTAGATCATTTGCATCAACGACGGGTTCAACTAACACATCTTTGGGACCTAAATCTAAAAAAGTAAAATTACGCGAAACTTCATTACCTTTATAACGTAAATCAACACTACAGTTAGTCAGAACAAAGAGTTGCGAGCGACAAGAACCCTTCACCGTAGCATCAACAGGTACTGCATTCTCACTGATCTTATAATCATAAAGAATATTGGGAATTTGATAAGCACTAAATACCGTCATTGCTAGCATGAAAATAACTAAGAATAAGGTGCGAAATAATCCACCGTCTCCTCTTAGTGGAACTAATTTCAAAGGTCGAGATGGAAAAGCATCTAATACTTTATCCGAAAGTTTAATGCTAGTTTGCACAATAATTATATCCATAAAAATAGAGAGTTTTCGCAGTATAGCAACTCTAATGAATATCAATAATCAGATTTACTCTAAGTTTTAATGAATACCTTTCTTTTTTATTTTATATAAATTTAGCCTGCTATTTTGACTATGCGACTTATCTAAAGTAGCAGGTCAAAAATAACAGGCTAATGAACGATTAATTATTTTATTATATGCTCTGACGCAAATACTTAGCCGCCTCAACCATATTCGCTAATGCTGCGCGTGTTTCAGGCCAGCCTCGTGTTTTTAATCCACAATCTGGATTCACCCATAAACGCTCTGCAGGAATTCGAGATTGCGCTTTTCTTAATAAACCAACGATCCATTCCACATTTGGCACATTAGGTGAATGAATATCGTAAACACCTGGTCCAATTTCATTTGGATAATCAAAGTGTTCAAAGGCTTCTAACAGCTCCATATCTGAACGTGAAGTTTCAATAGTAATAACATCCGCATCCAGTGCCGCAATAGAATCCATGATGTCATTAAACTCGCAATAACACATATGCGTGTGAATTTGTGTTTCATCATCAGCAATGGCAGCACTTAATTTAAAGGCATCGACAGCCCAATCAAGGTAAGCCTGCCACTCATTACGACGTAGTGGTAATCCCTCACGTAATGCAGGCTCATCAATTTGAATAATACCAATACCCGCTTTTTGTAAATCATCCACTTCATCACGCAGTGCTAACGCAATCTGTTTTGCAATTGTTTCGCGCGTCACGTCTTCACGAGGGAACGACCAACATAAAATTGTCACAGGACCTGTAAGCATGCCTTTAACTGGCTTTTCCGTTAATGACTGCGCGTACGTTGCCCAATCTACAGTAATCGGTGCTGGGCGACTAATATCACCGATAATCACTGGTGGTTTTACACAGCGTGAACCATAACTTTGTACCCAGCCATTTTGCGTAAACACATAACCATCAAAATGTTCACCAAAATATTCCACCATGTCATTACGTTCAGCTTCGCCATGAACTAATACATCAAGACCAAGGTTTTCTTGTTCTGATATTGCTTGCTTAATATGTTCACTAATATTTGTGCGATAAGCTGCCGTATCTATACGCCCTTTCTTAAAATCTAAACGAACAGTACGAATTTCTGTTGTTTGCGGGAATGAGCCAATCGTGGTCGTAGGCCATAATGGCAGATTAAATCGAGCTCGTTGTACTTCTGCACGTTGAGTATAAGGTGAATTTCTTTCACTATCTTGTGCTTCAATTGCCTGTAAACGAGCCTCAACTGTTGCATTATGCACACGAGTCGAGTGCTGACGTTGACGAATTGGCGCACTGTACTGTGCTAATTGTTCATCATACTCACCTTCTGGTGCATTCAATGCCTTGGCTAACAAAGTCACTTCTTCACATTTCTGAACAGCAAAAGCAAACCAGCTTTTTACTTCATCATCAAGTTTCGTCTCTGCATTTAAATCAATTGGGCTATGCAGTAATGAACATGATGTTCCGATCCACAAAGGACGCTTATCTTTTAGCGCAATCACTTGCTGATAACGTGCGCTTAAATCTGCTTTCCAAACATTTCGACCATTAATGGCACCTAATGACAGTACCCAGTCTTTAGGTAACGCTTGGTGTAAATGTTGCAAATCATCTAGCCCAGCTGAAATGTCAACATGAAGCCCATTAACAGGTAAATTTTTAATAATATCAAGATGATGAGAAATACCATCAAAATAGGTTGTCAGCAGTAATTTAGTTTGTCCCGTTAATGCTTGATAAGCTGTTTGGTACGCATTTTGCCATTCAACAGGTAAATCGAGTACCAATGCAGGCTCATCAATTTGCACCCATTCAATGCCTTTCTCTTTTAATGCAGTAAGGACTTGTTGATAGATAGGTAAAATATCTTTTAACAGCGTTAATCTATCAAATTCAGGGCCTTTCACTTTACCTAACCACAAGTAAGTCACAGGACCGAGTAAAACAGGTTTTACTTTATAACCCAGTGCTAATGCTTCATCGACTTCTTCTAGCAACTCTTTCCATGCAAAGGTAAATGACTGACCTTGCTGAAATTCCGGTACGATATAGTGATAGTTAGTATTAAACCATTTCGTCATTTCAGATGCAGCAGCAGGTTTACCTGTTGGTGCTCTACCACGAGCGACTCTAAATAGAGTATCAAGATCGAGTGAGCCATCTTCATTACGATGACGAGGTGGCACATTACCTAACAGTAGGCTTGTACCTAATACTTGGTCATACCAAGCAAAATCACCGACAGGTAATAATTCAATACCTGCATCTGCTTGTTGTTGCCAATGGCGAGCGCGAAGTTCTTTACCCACTGCAACCAATTCTTCCTGTGAAATCTTGCCTGCCCAATAATTTTCTTGCGCCTTTTTGAGCTCTCTATCTAAGCCAATACGAGGGAAACCGAGTGTGTGATTGCGAATTGTCATAATTAAAATCCTGTTTTTAGCCGTCTAGATGTTTACACATCCATAATCTACAGGTAGTGTATAAATCACAAGCGCAAATTTTTCATCAACAACCTGAAGGTTTCTCATGATAGAAATAAAACATTTAAAAACGATCTTAGCATTGAAGCACACAGGCTCTCTTGCCAATGCAGCAAATCAATTGCATCAAACACAATCGGCTCTTTCACATCAATTTAGTGAATTAGAACATCGCCTTGGTTATCGAATTTTTGTACGTAAAAGCCAACCACTGCGCTTTACTTCACAAGGGGAAGTGCTCGTTAAATTAGCAGAAGAAGTATTGCCTATCGTTCGTAGGGCGATTGAAGCGTGTAATGAGCCGGGTAGTGTGAATTTGAATATTGCTATCGAATGCCATAGTTGTATTCAATGGTTAACGCCTGCATTACAGCAATATCGTCAAACATGGCCTGAAGTGACTGTTGATTTTCATTCGGGAGTGACATTCGATCCACAACCCGCACTATTACAGCGTGAATTAGATGTGGTGCTAACCTCCGATATCTTGGATGATCCTCGTTTACATTACACTCCGTTATTTGACTATGAAGTGAAATTAGTTTTATCGCCAGACCATCCTCTTGCTAATCGCTTACATATTCAGCCACAAGATTTAATTGCAGAAACCCTGTTTATTTATCCCGTACAAAGAGAGCGCTTTGATGTATGGCGCCATTTCTTGCAGCCAGCAGGGATCACACCACATTTTAAACACGTCGATAATACGTTGTTATTAATTCAAATGGTTGCAGCCGGTATGGGTATTGCTGCGTTACCTCATTGGGCTGTTGAGAACTTTGAAAAACAAGGATTAGTTGTTACAAAAACATTAGGAGAGGGATTATGGAGCCGGTTATATGCCGCTAACCGTAGTGGAGAGCAACATCAACCGGCAATTCGAGAGTTTATTCGCTTATCAGGTCAGCACGCTGTTAACAATCTTCCTTTTGTAAAGCAGGTCGGCGTATCCAGCGTCGATGGATCCAAAGTGATGCAACAATCAGGCTCGCGCCTATGATGAAACTTGGCCAATCTGGATGTTGTTGCCAAATAGAGAAATTCACTAATAACCCTGCTGGAACCATCATGTTATTCATAATAGCTAAGGTTCCAGCATCTACTTGTGTGGCACCATAGTTCCACATGAAATACCCTATTCCAGAAGCGCCAATCCCTAACCAGAGTAAAACCCCCCATTGTAGCGATGTTGTTGGCATTTTCTGCCAATCGGCAAAAAACAATGCACCAACTAATGAAACCGCAACTGCACCAAGATAAAACCAAGAAAATGCATGATGTTGAGGAATAGGATGTACTTCCATTAACCGTTTATAACCCACCTGACCAATAGCAAAGAAAATATTAGCCAGTTGCACTAATAACAATCCATACCAAAAATCATCACTTAAATGGTCATAGCGAATAATTGCCGCACCTAATACTGCTAATAATGAGCTAAATGCATAACCCCAACGTAATTTCTGACGCTCTAATAAATCATAAATTAGCGTGACATAAAGCGGTGTTAATACAGTAAAAAGTAAAAATTCAGCAACAGTCAAATAGTTATAAGCGTGGAAGACAAACAGATACATAATACCGAGTTGGCAAGCCCCCACGAGCATATAAAGCAAAATCACCTTAAAGCGAATTCCCTTCCAGCGTAAGAAAGGCAAGAAGACCAAAGCCGCCAAAGAAACTCGGATCAAAACAGAGAGCCAGCTATCAACCTGACCCGCGAGATACTCGCCGATCAGGCTAAAAGAGGCCGCCCACAACAGGGTTGTAATAACAAGCAACCACATAATTAATTATCTTTCTCTACTAACAACGCTTCCATTAAATCTAACTCATGCAGCAATAATTGAAGGGTTTCATTACTGATTTTTCGTGTTGCTCTTAGATGGTAAAGCTCACCACGTTCAGCGCGTAAAGCCGTTAGGCGAAAGCGTCTTTCGAGATCTTCTTCTAACATGTTATGAACCATTTCATCTTGATCAGCGGTTCTACGTCTTAGATAACCCGTTACACGCGAAGCAACTTCATTAATTTCTTCAGCATCTAACTGTTCTTCTGTACTTGCTGCTAAGCGCTCTTCCATTTTATTCAGGCTGACAATTGCCACTTCAGCCATCACTTTACGTGCATAACGAACTTCATTTTTGTCAGCTTCTTTGTCGGTTGCTTTCACGCCTTTTAATAGGAAAGGAAGAGAAATAATACCCACTAAAATCGACAGTAAAATAACGCCAGCAGCAATAAAGATAATTTGATAACGCCCCGGGAATGTACTGCCATCGGTTAAAAATAGTGGAATAGATAGCGCACCCGCAAGCGTAATAGCACCACGAACACCAGCAAATGACGATAGCCACAACTCACGCGTTGTATAATTAGCGAAATCGAGTGGGTGCTTTTTCATAAAGATCCTACTAATTTTCTTCATTAGCCATAACCAGGTAAATCGCAGGATCAACAGTGCAAAGTAGATAACGAAAACTGCTGCAAACAACATCCAGACTTCAACTTCAGGGTCAAGATCTGCTTGAATAACAGAGCTGGTCCAGATAATAGGAAGTTGTAAGCCAAGCATGATAAAAACAAGGCCGTTAAAAACAAATTCAAGCATTGACCACACGCTGTCAGCACGTAAACGCATTGCAAGAGGTGCATTGCGAATAACGCCTGATTTACTGATAGTCATACCAGCGGCAACAGCGGCCAAAATACCTGAAAAACCAATATGTTCTGCAATAAGATAAGAGGCAAAAGGCAACAGCAACATAAAGACGATTTGTGTAGCAGGATCGTCTCCACTCCAACGACTCATTAATCGTAGAGATTTACTGTAAAGCAAGGTGACTCCGATACCTGCGAGTAATCCCCCCACAGCAACTTTAAAGAATTCTAGCGTTGCACCGCCAACAGTAAACACCATTGTGCCCATTGCTACAGCAACCGCAAATTTCAAGGCAACCAGACCTGAAGCATCATTCATTAATGCTTCACCTTCTAAAATACCCATTATTCGCTTAGGTATTCGCCCTTTGCCGACAATGGACGAAAGTGCGACCGCATCCGTTGGCGAAAGTACGGCTGCTAATGCAAATGCAGAAATAAGAGGAATACTTGGCATCATCCAATAAATCAGATAACCGATACCAACGACTGTCACCATCACTAAAACAAGCACAAGAATAAAAATCTCACGCCCATTTTGGATAAATTCTCGTGTCGGTGTTTTCCAACCATCAACAAAAAGCAAAGGTGGGATCAATAGAACGAGGAACAATTCAGGATCAAAAGTGACATGTAAACCAAACTGAGGCCATGCCAATAAAGCCCCTATCACAATCTGTATTAATGGTAACGGAACACGAAAGGGAATTAATTTTGTAATAACTCCCGAAACTGAAACCACCAGTATTAAAATTAAAATAGTAAAGAAAATTTCCATGTTACCCTTACATGCCTATTTTTATCCTTGTAATAAGGAAAATCTACCGAAAGATAAAGAAACACATTATGTAAAATTCACGTACCATAGTTTTCTTTATCTATGCTTCTACTATGCTTCTACGCTTATTTTAAACAAATCCCACACAGACTCTGTGAGAATATTTAAAAATTAAGACTAATCGTATCTAACACCGCACATTGTACCCAATTTATTGCTCTTTATTTATTAACGGCATTAATTATAGAAAGCATACGTTTTTTATTTCTCTTTTACAGCTTAAGCAACGTAATAGATCATATAAAAACGTAAAATTTTAAGTCATTAAGTAAAAAATAATAGGTAAATAACACTAACGATTAAATTTGAGAGCGAACACACAATGCTGATGATTATTCAATTGTTCGTAACATCGACATCATAACAACATCACAATATTTACCCTCTCTAAAGGCAGCTTTACGGCGTATACCTTCAACTTCAAAGCCTAACTTCTTATAGAGATGCAAACCTCTTTCGTTATCTGAATACACTTCTAATTCTAATCGTGTGGCAGCTAACCAATTGAAAGCATAATCAATTGCTGTATTGATAAGTAACTTACCGACACCTTTCCCAGAGTATTCAGCGCCAACACCAATACCAAAACTGACAATGTGGCGACGACGAGGATGATTATCGATTATCAGAGCTAAATGTCCCGCAACTTGACCATCAATAGTTGCTACAAAATTAGGAATATTTTGTTCTGTAAATTCGAGTAATCTTTTTTTCCACATTGTGACTGAAGGAAAAGGAAATTGGCAAGTGCAAATATATAAATCAGGATGTGTATATAGCTGTTGAATTGCGACTGCGTCGTCTGGTTCGCCATGGCGAATTTTTATTTTTTGCATATATTCGACCAACTATTTAATTACTAGGTTTAATTTCGACAATAGCGAATAAAAGTAGATAAATAAATAGCAAAAAGGCGGAATAAAAATATATTCCGCCTTTTGTCTTTAAAACCGATTATTCAAATTAAATTGCCCACTCACCCGCATAAAATGCCACTAGAGCAATAGTAATTAATACTGTACCAATATTGAGTTTTCGCCATTCACCTGCAAAGACACGACCAATCACTAAACAGCCGAAACCTAACATAATACCGGTGACGATATTACATGTTAGAACAATAAACACAGCACATACCATGCCTGACATTGCATCAACAAAATCACTGAAATCTAACTTAGTGACATTACCTAGCATCAATAAACCTACATACATTAACGCAGGTGCCGTTGCATAAGCTGGAACTAAATAAGAGAGAGGTGATAAGAAAAGGATCAGTAAAAATAAAATACCTACCACTGTTGCGGTTAATCCTGTTTTACCACCAGCGGCTGTTCCTGCAGCTGATTCAACATAAACCGCAGCAGGAGCCGCACCAATCACACCCGCAAAAATGCTACTGACGGAGTCTGAAGTCAGTGCTTTTCCGCCATTAATAATTTGTCCGCGTTTATCTAATAAGTTTGCTTGACCGGCAACGGCACGGATAGTCCCTGTTGCATCAAAAATCGCAGTCATCACTAACGCAAGAACACTTGGTAAAACTAAAGGCTGTAAGGCACCTTTAATATCCATCGCAAACAATAAAGAAAGCCCATCTTCACCTAATTGAGGCATTTTAAAGATGCCTTGATATTTCACATTAGGATCGAAAATCAGCCCAATAATAGAAATGGCAACAATCACCAATAATACACCACCCGGAACTTTACGTTTTTCTAATCCGAAAATAGCGGCTAATCCTGCAAGTGACATCAGAACAGAAAATGAAGTGAATTTACCCATTGCCACAGGCAAACCATCAAATGGGTTTTTAACGACAAGCCCAACACTATTGGCAGCAATTAAAAGTAAAAATAAACCTATCCCTATTCCTGCACCATGAGCAATACCTGTCGGAATATTTTTTAAGATCCAAGTACGAATGCCGGTTAATGAGAATACGGTGAATAAACACCCCATTAAAAACACGGCACCTAAAGCAACAGGCACAGAGATGTTTTGTCCTAAGACCAAGCTGAAAGCAGTAAATGCGGTTAATGAAATAGCACAACCAATTGCCATAGGAAGATTTGCCCACAATCCCATTAGAAGAGAGCCCAATCCCGCGACTAAACAGGTTGCGATAAAAACCGCGGTATGTGGAAAACCGGCTTGTCCTAACATGCTAGGAACAACAATCACGGAATACACCATCGCCAAAAATGTCGTCAAACCGGCGATCATTTCTTTGCGAACAGTTGTACCGCGAGCTGTAAGTTTAAAATAGCTATCCAGTTTACCTGTGGTTGCTGATTGATTAGCAGACATTACATTCCTCTGACATAAAAACGGTTCACTCTCCAAAAAACGAAAACGATTACGTATAAATTAAAATAACCTCTTATTGATAAAAATCTTAAGAGGGAGTCAAAAGCAAACGTTTGGTTTTTCGTGTGGATTGAGTGAGAGAATTTGACGCAAACGATTATCTGGTGCTTTTAGGGTAAGAATCAAGCAAAAAAATACATTTTTAATAAAAATGTCATAAAAAGATAATTTAAAGTCAGAAAAAAAGGAAAAAGAGGAAAGCAGTTGCCTACTTTCCTCATCATTCTACTTTTGTACAATCATCCAATATCATTCTTATCCCACAGTAGAAGTTAACTTAATTAATTGTTTTTACTAGATTTGTTTTAAACAAGATAATAACTAGGTATATTTATCTATTATTAGTAACCTTAATAAGTTGCTTAGATAAATAATACCTCTCGTTCCCAATGTGTGGCGATTAATGGTTTGCAGTATTCGTTATTTTTATCTGAAGATATTGCTATCTTCTACTTCTAACATTAGATGAATAAATGTTGTTTTAGCAAATTGCTTTCTATTCAATATAGACATTTCTAGATTATTCTTAATAAATTTTAAAATAAGTACAATTACGAAACACAATTATAATAATTTATAAAAAACAAAAAGATAAAATATTAATATTTAGAAATCGAGAAAAGGGAGAGTTCCTCTATCGTATTCCTAACACCGTGACTGCTCCCCGCCCTGTCGGGCGAAGCTTCCCACTTCTCAGGCCGCAACCGTCTGTATGACGGATTTACGCAGGGCTCCATGGGCAGAAACGACGAGTCCCGCCGCTTGTAATTCCAGTATGCCCTTGCATTCGATGTTGATCGCCGCGTTGATATCGCGGTCATGTTCAACTCCACACTCTGGACACTGCCATATGCGCTTATGTAATGGCATTTCTGGCATCCTGTGACCGCAACAATGGCAGGTTTTCGAACTGGCGAACCATTGATCCAGTTTCACCACATGAACACCTTTTTCTGCTGCTTTGTATTCCAGTTTGGTGATAAATCCAGACCATCCCGCATCGCCTATCACACGAGCCAGATGAGGGTTTTTCATCATATTTGCCGCTTTCAGCGTCTCGACAATTACCGCTTGGTTTTCGTCAACAATTGCGCGAGATAACTTGTGCTGGAAATCGACATGGGCATTGGCTACACGTTCGTGAACGGTGGCTAGTTGTATTCTGGCTTTGCGTCTGTTAGCGCTCCCTTTTTTCTTGCGGGAGAGGGTTTTCTGCTTCCGGCGCAGATTGTGGCTGGCATTGATAAGATGGCGCGGATTAGCAATTTTATTGCCATTCGATTTGATGGCAAAATGCGTCAGCCCCATATCGAGCCCCGTCACGTTTGATATCAGTGCGGGCTTCGCTGGCGCTTCCATTCCGTCGTCACAGAGTAACGAGGCGTAATATTTCCCCGTTGCGGAACGGCTGATAGTAATGCTTTTTAACGTGCCCGTGATTTCACGATGCAATCGTGCTTCAATCGCCGGAATTTTCGGAATTTTGACAGCATCATCCAGCACTTTCACCCCAACACAGTGATAGCTCGATTGTTTGCCGTGTTTACGTTTGAATGCAGGGAAATGCGCTTTTAATTTCGGATTAAAGAAATTGGAAAAAGCCACATCGAGATTAATCACCGCCTGCTGCAACGCAATAGAATCATATTCTTTAAGCCATCCATATCTGCGGGATTTCTTCGCCACAGCAAGCAGTGGTTTGAGGTCTTTACGCGGGTTTAAATTTACGCCGTGTCGCTGGTAAGCGTGTTTCTTGATATGCAGAGCTTTGTTGTACGCGAAACGAACCGCACCAAACTGAGCATTGAGATATTCAGCCTGCTCTGGTGTCGGGTAGATGCGTATTTTTGTTGCTCTTAATATAATTAGCGCTCATTGATATAATGCTTTTATATTAATAGGTTAAGAGAGAATATCAATTGAGTAAACGATGTGAAGCGCTGGAGGGTTTCCTCCACAAAAGGCACAGTGTCAGCAAGCTGGTTGTGCATCTGATCTTTACGACGAAGTATCGACGTAAGCTATTTGACGGACAAATGATCGCTCAACTGCGTGAAGCTTTTGGCTCCGCTGCAGCAAAACTTGAATGCGAAATTATTGAGATGGACGGAGAGCCTGACCATGTGCATCTGCTGGTTGCTTACCCCCCAAAACTGGCGGTCAGTGTGATGGTCAACAATCTGAAATCAGTATCATCGCGGCTATTGCGCCAGCAAAACACACATTTACGAATGCAAGGCAAAACTGGGCTTCTTTGGTCAAGATCGTACTTCGTCTGTAGTGCCGGAGGTGCGACGATTGAAACACTCAGAGCCTATGTTCAGAGCCAGTCAACCTCTGACTGATCTTTAAAGCCCTTCGGGCTTTTCACCTTATATCCCCGCCCGTATTGGGCGAGGGTTTACGGCAGATTTTGCTAAATGGAATACGATAGAGAAGAAATGATATTAAGATGAGCTACTATTGAGAGCTTCAACGCCTAGATTCCAACGTTCCATCGTTGATACTAAGAATAAGCCTGTCATAGCAACCAATAAAAATGGTAGTGAAGATGAAGAAATTTCTGACAATGCGCCAGCCAGCAAAGGCCCAGATAAATTACCTATTCCCCATAACATCGCAGCTGACGCATTAGCGACCATCAAGTCATTACCTGAGAAATATTGCCCTATTTGTACCAACGCAATGGTGTATATCGCACCCGCTGTTGCACCCAGCACCAGTAATAAAGGCCAAATCAAAAATGTATGAGACATCGTGATAGGCAATAATAAGCTTGCGAGTAGAGTAACTACACCACAAATTCGATATAACCGTGTCCTGTTCATGTGGTCAGCAAGCCAGCCAAACGGCATTTGCATAATGGCGTCACCGGCTAAAATAGCGCTTATCATCATGGCTACAATCGCTTCAGTATGTCCCACACTTAGACCATAAATAGGAAACATTGAAAGTACGGTGCCATCAAAAAAAGCAAAAAATACAATACCGCCACAGATTGCGGGTGCAACTTTAACAAAACGAATAATAGAAAAATTCGGCTCTTGCGTATCTTTTGGTAATTTATCTCCTGTTTTCTGATCCATCATTAAAAACAGGACAATAGAGATAATATGAATAAAGACACTAATTAAAATAGGTGTCTTATCTGCAACTCCATATAGCGCAATAATTGAAGGACCTAATAACTGACTAATAGTAAATACCGTGGTATATACCGCTAAAATTCGCCCTCGTTTATTATCAGGTGAAAGCTCATTGATCCACGTTTCGCCTAAACAAATCATCACACCGCTGGCAATGCCAGTGATTAATCGTAAAGGAAATAACAACTCTAGAGGTAAGCTTCCCATTAAGGGTAACAAACTGATTGCAGAAACAATGGTGGCTAATAGCATGGCAAAGCGTTTACCAACCCATTGCACAATACGCCGAGCAAAAGGTGAAACAACTAACATCCCAATAGCTGGCGCTGCAGAAATAAGTCCAATGATAGATTCACTAATACCCGCTAAGTTGAGGCGCAGTGCAACCATAGGAATAGTTAATCCGATAACAATCCCGATAACGCCAATACTTACCGTGATAGTTGTTATCGCAAAAACTTCGGATTGGCGATAATTTTGATGTGACATGTTATTTTGTTTCTGTGAATAACAGAAACCTCTGTAATAAAAGGAAGGAGGTTAAATAAAATATTGTTATATTATAGGGGATAAGAAATAGATAAACATGCTTAAAAAGTAACGTTAATCAGAGAAAGATCTCCATTTGACTCACGAAGATCTTTGCCTTTCACAATATTCTCACTTCACCGTCATTTGTCCTACAACGCTTAAGAAAAATAACGGTAGATAAGCACAGCACCCGATACCAATACAATGGCATAAATCACACTCATAAATCGTGCTTTTGACATCTGTAATGTTAAATTTCGTCCTAACCATACACCAGCAAACATAGCTGGTAAGAAAATAACCGCTAACTTAAGAATATCCAATTGCCAATAAATACCCGCAAATAAAAAAATCACCACCCGCGTTAGTGTACTAAAACCAATCAATGTGGTTTGTGTGATGCGAAACTTATTTTTGTCTGCAATCCTACCTGATAAATAGATCGCATATAAAAAACCACCACTACCAAACAATGCGCTAAATACCCCACCAATTAACCCAAAAGGATAAACCAAGCGTTGAGAAAATTGGCTTTCTTGTTTTTTCCAAAATAGTGCATAGATTGCATAGCAAGTGGCAAAGATACCTAAAAGAAGAGAAAGTAAATCAGGACGTGTGGTTAATAAAATTGTCGCACCGACAAGACTACCAATAATAATAAGCGGAATAAGATAGCGTATCTCTTTAAAATCAGCCTGTTTACCATCCCTTACGACATTCACTATAGCTGCACTTAAATCGATTAATGCCAATAAAGGCACTATCATTGAAAGAGGTAAATAAAGTGCTAATACTGGACCAGCAATTAACGCCGAGCCAAATCCAGCCATACCGAAAATAACGTAAGCAAAAAATAAGGTAAGTAGGCAAATAAAAAGATCAGACCAACTAAGCAAGTCCATCATAACAAACCTTGAATAATTATCATTTATTGAAGGATATTAGCGTAATTACTAAAAATCGAACAGTGATCGTAAGACGATTCACAAAATACAGCAGAAACAGGATCTCATTTTTCCGAATACGGTTAATTAGTGTTATTATCTACTCGGAATGACACTTTTAAACTAACGATATTTTGAATTGGCAATGAACCCACAACCTCCTAAAAAAACGAATGAATACCTTGGTAATAAAGTCAAACAATTAAGACAATCTCGAAACTTGTCACTTAATGAGTTATCAAGAAAATCGGGAATATCCAAGGCTGCATTGTCAAAATTAGAATCAGGTGATTCTAATCCTAGAATCGATACCTTAGAGGCTATCGCGATAGCGCTTGGCTTTCCTTTGGGAGATTTATTTAGTTTTACACGTGAAGAGTACCCTCGTTTAGAACGACATAAACCTATCGTTGGTGATTATGCTCAAGAGTTTAAATTCCGTATTGGTATCGGCAATATTACTGAGATTTGGCATATCGAGATGAAGCATGGCGCGATTATTAATAGCCCTGCTCACGCTGATGGCACTCAAGAACACATCATGGTCTATTCTGGTAAATTAATGATGCGTTTTGATAACGACGAAACGGTTTTATTAGAAACGGGTGATTTTTACGCTTTTCATGGTAATGCCCCCCACTCTTATATTTGTGTAGAAGGACATTTGCGCGCATCTGTGATTATGTCTAGTCCAAATCAACAACATTACCACCATCGTCCTTAATCAATTTATTGCCCTAGCTTTATTACTCACACGATAATTAGTAAATCATTTAACTGGTTTTAATTATCGTGTGAACTTAGCTATCAATACTCCTTCATTTAATGTCTCTGTATTCGCTTCAAGTTGTCTAGAAATTCTCCCTTTATCTAATTTATTTTTCTTTATTTTCAGCTATGTTTTTAATAATGCTATTCGGATAATAAGGAACTTCAATGAGTGGAAATCATGAACATGCGGATGTAAAAACACTACCTGAATCGCGATTATTAATTACATTCGGCTTAACATCATCATTTATGTTAGTCGAATTTATTGGCGGTTATTTAACTGGTAGCTTGGCATTAATTTCCGATGCCATGCATATGATGACGGATGCTTTCGCACTTTTACTTGCACTGATCGCTATTCATGCAGGCAGAAAAGCCGCTGATGTTTTTAGAACTTATGGTTATGCACGCTTTGAAATATTAGCTGCAACCATGAATGCACTTATTTTAATGGCAGTCGCTTTCTATATTTTATATGAAGCCTATAAACGCTTATCTTCGCCTCCTGATATTCAATCTGTTGGTATGCTTATCATTGCGTCAATAGGTCTTGTTGTTAATCTGATTTCAATGAAGTTACTCACCAGTACAAAGGATGAAAGCCTTAATGTAAAAGGGGCATACTTAGAAGTTTGGGCCGATATGCTGGGCTCAATTGGCGTAATTATTGGAGCGGTCATTATTTGGCTTACAGGTTGGGAGCTTGTTGACTCTATTATTGCCGTGTTAATCGGTTTTATGGTTTTCCCTCGAACTTGGATATTACTTAAAGAATGTCTGAATATTTTACTTGAGGGCGTGCCTCGCGGTATCGATCTTATTCAGGTTACTGAAACAATTAATAATAACCCTGATGTTGTGGGCTCTCATGATTTGCATTTATGGGCACTCACACAAAGTAAACTTATTTTAAGTGGGCACATCGTTTATCAACCTAATGCCAATCATGAAGAACTCAGAATTCACCTTGAGCAACAACTTCGTGAGCAATTCCATATCAACCATATTACGTTACAGATGGAATGTGAAGACAGACAACATCTTGAAGAAAATCACCACTAAAACAGAATAAATTTATACACTCATAAAATTCTGGCTCGCTCTTAATGATTAAAGAGAGAGCCAATCTGTATTAATTTAAATAATTTTCCATTTGCTCAAAAACACGTAAATCATCGCTGAATCTCACTTCTTTTACGTCTTCAAGCTTTTCTACCTGACTCACCATCTGCATTAGACGATCATCTTTTTGCACTAATAGCCAAATACGACTTTTATCGCTATTTTTCATCGGTAAACACAAAATACCATCGACGTTAAATGCACGGCGAGCAAATAGCCCACATATATGGGTCATAACACCGGGGTGATTGCGAACAATCAATTCCAGCGCGATAGGTTGTGATTGTTGTGACATAAATTAAGCTCCTATCATCTCAATATTTGCCGCCCCTGGCGGTACCATTGGGAATACTTTTTCATGAATATCAATCATTACATGAATTAAACACGGCCCCGGTTTTTCAATCGCTGCTTTCAGCGCACTCGCAGGATCCGCTTCCTGATTTAAGTCACAGGTATCTAAGCCAAAACCTTGTGCAATACGAATAAAATCGGTTTGATAAGGGTAAGCGGCAGCATAAATGCGCTCTTCAAAAAACAGTGTTTGTTGTTGGTGAACCAATCCTAACGCCTGATTATTTATCAAAATAATTTTGATATCTAATTGGTGCTCAGCCGCCGTAGCAAATTCTTGAATATTCATCATAATGCTACCATCCCCTGAGAAGCAGAGGATTTTTTTATCTGGTTCAGCTAATGCGGCGCCAATTGCTGCTGGCAAACCAAATCCCATCGTACCTAAACCGCCAGACGTTAACCATTGTCGAGGTCGATTTAACGGATACGCTTGTGCTACCCACATCTGATGCTGCCCAACGTCTGTTGTAATAATGGCATCATCATCAACACAATTTGCTGCCGCTAATACGATACCATAACCACTTAAGATGTTTTCAGAGTTTTTCATCTCTAATGGATATTCTTGTTTCAGTGTCGTAACCCGCTCTATCCATCCATTACGTTTGTTTGTATTAATCAATGGTAATAACAGTGATAACACTGATTTCGCATCAGCATGGATCGCAATATCAGGGCGTTTGATCTTACTAATTTCAGCGCGATCGATATCAACATGAATAATTTTGGCATTAGGGCAAAACTTCTCGGCTTTACCAATGGCACGATCGTCAAATCGAGCCCCCAATACAATCAACAGATCGGCTTCTTCTAAAATAAAATTGGTGCTACGAGTCGCATGCATACCCAACATTCCCAAATACAGTGGATGCGAAGGTGGCATTAATCCTAACCCCATTAAAGTCATTGTTGTTGGCAGGTTGTTTTTCTCTGCTAATTCAATTGCTTCTTTACATGCTTCAGAGCTGATGATCCCACCACCTAAATATAAAACAGGGTTCTTAGCCTGATTAATCATCTGCGCTGCTTGTATCACTAAATCAGTATTAAATGCGGGAACTGGATCTTTTTGTGGAATAGGCGGTAACGCTTCTAATGTAATTTTGGCTTGCTGAATATCTTTTGGTACGTCAACCCAAACAGGGCCCGGTCTTCCTGACATCGCTAAACGAAACGCATCACAAATAATTTCAGGTAACTCAGCAATATCACGAACTAAATAGTTATGTTTAGTAATTGGAATAGACATGCCGTAAGTATCAACTTCTTGGAAAGCATCAGTCCCTATCATCGCTGAAGATACCTGACCAGTAATACAAACTAAAGGAATGGAATCAAGCTTAGCATCAGCAATTGCTGTTACTAAATTTGTCGCACCCGGTCCACTCGAAGCAATACAAACAGCAGGTTTACCATTTGCACGGGCAATACCTTGTGCAATAAAACCGGCACCTTGTTCATGGCGAGTTAAGATATGTCGAATAGATTTACTTTGGCTCAATGCGTCATACAACGGAAGCGCTGCACCACCAGGGATCCCCGCGACTGTCGTAATGCCTTGCCGTTCCAGTAAATAAACGATTAATTGCGCACCAGTAAACGTTCTACTTGTTGTGGCGTTTTCTTGTTGATCACCCATTTGTATCTGTCCTTTGTTCTAAGCCGGACTTGATGGGCAGGTAGAAAAGAAAAACCCCGCCCGGTTAGTTCGCCGGCGGGGTTTCGAAACTGTGTTGATTCGGACCCGTTACGGCGCTTTGCCGACGACCACCACCACACGCACGACAACCACAGCCGCGATGTGCGCTGTTAGTCGTAGGCTTTGTAGTAGATTAGTGATGATCATGGGTTACCTATCAATTAATTTAATGATGTGTTTACGTGTTATCTATATTTAAAAAAACATAACTTCTACAAATTAACAACCTTTTTTTTCGGTTTATTTTTTATCACCGCTAAAAACGAGAGATAGATCACTTCTAGTGAAAATCAAAAAACAACCCCGATTGCAGCATAAAAAACTAGATTAATTTCACATTACAGAATAACCAAAAATCCATTTAGTAACGTAAACACATCAATTCAATTTTATAAAAAAGCAACTTGAACCAATAACAGTGTTGCTGAAAGTACAAACATAAATATCACCATCGGCATAATAAATTTAAGCCATTTGTTATAGGAGATATCTAGCATTTGCAATGTCGCTAACACCAGCCCTGTAGGCGCTAAGAACAACATAATATATTGTCCCCAATTATATGCTGATACCACCATATAACGAGGAACACCGACTGCATCGGCTAATGGCGCCATAATTGGCATCGCTAAAACTGCAAGACCTGAAGAGGAAGGAACAATAAAACCTAAACAGATAAAAACAACGAGCTGTGCTAATAAAAAGAGGCTTGGTGGCATTCCTGCAACCATATGAGACATAAACTCAAGGATAGTATCGGCAATTTTACCTTGTTCCATCACAAGATTAACACCGCGTGCTAAACCAATAATTAATGAAACACCAACGAGTTCAGATGCTCCATGAATAAATCCATCAATGGCTGTTTTCTCTTTTAATCCAGAAAGGAAAATTATGATGATAGCGATAGCAAGGAAAAGAGCTGCCATTTGTGGGAACCACCAGCCCATATCCATAACACCCCAAACCATAATAGGAAAAGCAGCAACAAATAAGCAGAGGATCACTTTACGACGCCACGAAAATTCTAATATCTCATTAGGATCGTAATTACTTAAAAAGCGCTGTTTAAAACTCTCGGCATTTTCATAGTTATAAGAGAAAGCCGGATCTTTTTTGATCTTCTTGCAATACCAATATAAATAAACCAAAACACCAATCGTACCAATGACTAAGCCAATAGTACGAAAGCCGATCCCTTCAATAAAACTGATCCCCGAAGCATTTGATGCAATAACTACTGAGAACGGATTTACAGTTGAAAACCCTGCCCCCATCGAAGAGGCTAGGAAAATAGCCCCGACACACACAATAGCGTCATAACCCAAGATTAAGAATATAGGCACTAATATGGGATAGAAGGCGACAGCTTCTTCTTCAATCCCACAACTTGTCCCGCCTATGGATAATATAATCGTGACGCCAAATACCACTAAAAACTCTTTACCTTTGGTTCGATTTGCCAGTGCTGTTAAACCTGCATTGAATGCGCCAGTTTTATTAACAACCCCAATAAGCCCCCCTAAGACAAGAATGAAAACAATAACATCAGCCCCTTCTATCGTCCCTTTCACCATACTTTCGGTAATATCCATTATCCCTTTGGGTTGCTGTGCTACGCGTTCATAGGTTCCTGGTATCGCTATCGGTTTTTTAATTGTCCCATCCGTGAATTTCTCAATCTCAATAGAGACATTTAAATCATTTAATGTGGCTTGAGTTGCAGGTAACACTTCATGAGAACCATCTATTTTCGCAACCACTAATGATGGCTCTGTTGAGTTATAACTTAATCGTTGATATTCACCAGCCGGAATAATCCACGTTAAGCCAACCACAATTACTGTAATTGCAAATAAAATAGTAAATGCGGTCGGAAACGCAAACTTTTTAAGTTTCATAAGCGCCCTCGACTTAAATAAGAGGTAACTCTGCCAGTAGAAATAATATCTAACTGGCAGTGTTTATTTTTAGAATTAAATTTAGAATGATGATAAATATGATATTAATCAGAAATAATTGTTGTGCCTGTTTTTCCTTCTAAAGCAGATAATGCATTATCTAAAGAAGTAATAATCGCTTGTACACCTTTACCACTCTCCTTTAGAAAATTAAGACAAGCCTCGACTTTAGGTAACATACTTCCTTTAGCAAATTGCCCTTGAGAAATATATTCCTGAGCCAGAGAAAGGGTTAATTTATCTAAATTCATTTGCTCTGGTTTATTAAAATTAATAGCGACTTTATCAACAGCCGTTAATATTAATAAAATATCTGCTTTTAATTCGACAGCTAATTTAGCGCTAGAGTTATCTTTATCAATAACAGCATCAATACCTTCTAATAACTCTCCTTTTCGAATAACGGGAATACCACCTCCGCCAACCGTGATCACCACAATATTGCGTTCAACTAACTGTTTAATAATTGGTGATTCCACAATTTCTAGCGGTTTAGGTGATGGAATAACTCGACGATATCCACGCCCTGCATCTTCCATAAAGTGGAAACCATGCTCTTTTTGGATAGCCTCAGCTTGCTGTTGAGTATAAAACGCGCCAATCGGTTTTGTAGGTGCTAAAAAAGCAGGATCGTTTTTATCGACAACCACTTGCGTCACAATGGTCGCACAACCATGATTTTTATTCAGATTTCTCGTACATAATTCATCATTAATAGCCTGTTGTAGATGATAGCCGATATAGCCTTGACTCATGGCACCGCATTCAGCAAATGGCATATAAGGCGTGCCAATGTTCTGTTGCGATGCATAATCCATAGCTAAATTGATCATCCCAACTTGCGGACCATTTCCGTGACCAATAATGACTTGGTAGCCTTTCTCAACCAAATCTACAATCGGCTTTGCGGTTTTCCGCACTATCTGCTTTTGCTCTAGTGGCGTACTGCCCAGTGCATTTCCCCCTAAAGCAATAAATACCTTCTTAGGCATTGTTAACTCCTTGCTTTAGCTTAACGTCGCAAACATAACTGCTTTAATGGTATGCATACGGTTTTCAGCTTGGTCGAAAACTTTTGATTGGCGAGACTCAAAAACACTGTCTGCCACTTCCATTTCACTCAAGCCAAATTTTTGATAAATATCTTCACCAATAGTTGTTAAACGATCATGGAATGAAGGTAAACAGTGTAAGAAAATAGCGTGAGGATTTGCTATTTTCATCATAGATTCATTAACCTGATAAGATTTTAATAAACGAATACGCTCATCCCAAACACTGTCTGGCTCACCCATTGAAACCCAAATATCGGTATAGAGAACATCCGCGTCTTTTGCCCCTTTCTCGATATCTTCTGTCAATGTAATAGAGCCTTCGTTTTCAGTTGCAATTGCACAACATTCCTTCACAAGTTGCTCTTCTGGCATTAAAGATGCTGGGCCACATGCGGTAAAATGTAAGCCTAATTTCGCACAAACTACCATTAAAGAGTTAGCAACGTTATTGCGAGCATCACCAAAGAAAGTCAGCTTAAGCCCTTTTAAATGACCAAAGTTTTCTTCAACTGTCAGCATATCCGCCAACATTTGAGTTGGATGGAATTTATCGGTAAGACCATTCCATACAGGTACTCCTGATTTTGCTGCCAATTCTTCAACTAATGACTGATCAAAACCACGATATTCAATACCATCATAGAAACGCCCTAACACACGCGCAGTATCTTCAATAGACTCTTTTTTCCCCATTTGTGATGAGCCAGGATCAAGATAAGTAACCCCCATTCCTAAATCATAACCCGCAACTTCAAAGGCACAACGTGTACGTGTTGAGGTTTTTTCAAATAATAAAACGATATTTTTACCTTCTAAAGAGCGGTGAGGAATACCTGCCATTTTTAATGATTTAAAATATTTAGAAAGCTTTAATAAATATTGAATTTCAGCTGATGAAAAGTCGAGTAATTTTAAAAAACTTCTACCTTTAATATTAATAGACATAATAATCCTATCTCCTAATTATTCTGATAATAATAGAGTTAAAAAATAGTTTGTTATTTAAAAAATAGAAAACCTTCCTCAATAACCTAGATTATTAAGAAGTATACTTTATATTTTTAAAGTATAGAAAGAGAGTTTATCCGTTAAAAACAGAAAAATGGAAGCACTGACGTTGTTTATACATCATAATGTGGGCAATACGTCTAATATGAGGTGTTTTCCTATTATTATTTTCCATAATACTAGTACCTTCACTTATAGGTATTAAATGAGGTTACAGTGAAACATATAGGAATTAACATTAATGTGACTATCATCTCAATTATCTATTTACGATAAAAACCATATATCAGTAAAAATAAATCATCAAAAATACATTCTATTAACACACAAATAAAAATTGGATAATCGTTTTTATATTAATAACGACCTCAATTAAATTAATAAGATAATAGAAAAAAAGCTAATAAAAAATTATTTCTATTTTGCTATTATTTAAATTACGCGTTTATAGTTAACATTAATGATACATTTTAATACTAGAATAATTTAGCTAACATCATCACGGCACTACAAATAATTAAAATCAAAGTTGCATACTGAAAAACCCTGTCAGGCATTCTGATTAATAGCCACTTAGACAGTGGAATAGAGATCAACGAGCCTAAAAATAACAACAGTGCCAAATGAATATCTGTATGCCCATCTTGCATATAGGCGAGTGCTGAAGATCCCGATAACAATGTTGTGGTAAATATAGAGGTACCAATGGCTTGCTTAATAGAGAGGTTGGCATAACGTAGCAATAGCGGTAATACAACGACACCACCCCCCACCCCTGTTGCACCTAAAATAACACCTGCTGCAATCGCAGGAAGTAATAGTGCTTTTATATTTAAAGGAGCTAACGCTGTATTTTCAACGACAACGGGAGGTAATGAGAAAAACATTCTCTGAACAAAGAGAAAGAGAGAAAAAACAATAGCACTGACAACGAGTGCATTAATTCCCCATTCAACTTGTTGCTGATACTGCTCTAGCGAACCTAAATAATTAACTAAAACACTGGCCAAGAAGGTACTTGGTAGCATTATTCCTAATACAATCATCGCCCTTTTAAAGGGTATATTTCCAAGGCGAAAATGCATATAAGACGAAGTGACTTTCATCAACATGGATAATAAATTAGCCGTTGCCACTGCCATTAACGCATTCATGCCAAAGAAATAGGTCAGTACAGGTAAAACAATAACACCACCACCGACACCCGTCGTACTGATAACTAAACCAATAGCCGCACCCACCGCTAATGTGGTGATAAGTAACATTATTGATTTCCTTGCATAACAGCTTCTCGCCCTTTTAATAAGGCTTTTTCTGCTGACTGACTGGCTAATGTCATATATTTAAAAAACAGCACATCAAAGGCGACCATCTGTAAAACTTGTGGCGTGATCACCCCTAATTGAGAGTGCTGTTCGTCATAAAAATAAGGCAACGTATAATCAGATAATCGCGTTGCTTCATCTTGCCCAAAACGCGTTAATGCCACCGTTAAACAACCTTCATCTTTTGCTGATTTCAGCATTCGATTAATATCCACCGTATTCCCTCTAGCCGTGACAGCAACAGCAATATCATCAGCAGATAAATTAGCGGAATAAGCCAGTTGAGCATGAAGATCTGGGCTAAATAACGTGTTTTTATTTACACGAATTAATTTATGAAAAATATCACTTGCCACAACCGACGATGCGCCAATACCAAACAATACAATACGTTTTGCTGATACCATTTTCTCAGCTAACACATCAATAGTATTGGGATCTAACAAAGCCAATGAATCCAAAATAGCGCTGGTAAACAGATGTCCGGTTTTGGAAATAATTAATTCTGTCGAGTCTGTTTTCGCAAGATTGCCATAAAGAATATCGCCACTACTTTTTTGTTGCTTTTCTTCTGAAAGGTAATCAATTTTGAATTCAGGATAACCACGATATCCCATTTGACGAGAGAAACGGATAACAGAAGCACTACTTACACCTGCTTTAAGTGCCAGATCAGCGGCATTCATACTGGCAATATTTTCACTATTCTCTAATAAATAATGAGCAATACGTTGTTCCGTGCCTTTGCCTTGTATTAGCAAACTTTCAAGCTTTTTGGTCAGTGTCGACATTCTGTTATCCTTTTTATTTCTGACTTATTTCTCTGGATCCGTAAATCCCATTAGCATACTGGCAATAAAACCGACAATCCATGCACCTAATACTGCGATCAGGAATTTAATAATTTGCCCATCACCAACTAACGGAATTAATGATAACCCAGCAGTACCAAATGGAATAATGATCCCAACTTGGAAATATGCCATTAATGCACCACCAGCAGCGCCACCAATACATCCCGCGACAAACGGTTTTCCTAATGGAAGAGAAACACCAAATAATAAAGGCTCACCGACACCAAAAATACCAACAGGTAATGCACCCATTAATGTTTTCTTTAAACGCTGATTTTTAGTGCGTAAGTAAACCCAAAAACAAGAGCCTACTTGCCCCATTCCACCCATAGCTAAAATAGGGAACAGGTAATTTAAACCAAAAGTATTTAAGATTTCGGTATGAATAGGAATTAACCCTTGGTGTAATCCAGTTAAGAGTAAAAATAAGAAACTTCCCCCTAACGCTGCCCCCGTTACAACTGCGCCACCACCTTGATTTAAAAGTGATAATGAAACGCCCTGTGCTAATAACTGATTAAGATAATGACCAATTGGTTGGAATATCATAATCGCCACAAGTGAAGAGACTAAAATAGTCACAAACGGCGTTAAGATAAGATCGAGACTCTCTTTAACAATACTACGAAACCATAACTCTAATTTTGAAGAGAACACTACCACCATTAATACCGCAAAAATACCACCACTGTTTGGCTGTAATTTCTCACCAAATAAAGTGATATCTGCAAGCCCTGGCATGGCTAATAATCCTGCCATTACAGCGCCAATCGAGGTTGATGCTCCCAACTCTTTAGCTGTATTTATCCCAATCATAATAGAGAGATAGGCAAATACCGTACTACCAATTAATTTGAATAATTTAAATAGCTCGGGGAATTGCTCAACTAAGCCTGGTGCGACTAAACGGATAATATTAATTAGCCCCATAATCAAACCGCAACCAATTAAAGCAGGAATTGTCGGAACAAAAATAGCTGCTAATGTATTTAGCATACGGCGAATAGAGAAGCCTTTTTTCACTGGTGTTGGCACAGGCTCACCTTCACTACTTACAGAGCTATTTTGCATACGCTTATTCATAATGGAATAAACTTTTGCTGCTGTTCCCATTCCTACAATCACTTGATGTTGTTCGCCATTAAATACAACACCTTTAACGCCTTCGACTTGTTTTAAAGCATCCGCATCAAATAGCGAGCTATCTTTTAAAATCAATCGAATACGGGTCATACAATGTGTTAGGGTTGCCACATTTTGAAACCCACCAGCGTGTTTTTCTATTTCTATTGCTAACGTGTCGAGATGTTCTATTTTATTAGCCATATATGTGCCTGCTAAAGTTCAGAGTGTTTATTCATATTGGTATTAGTTAAATAGGGCAAGTTGCTGTTGTAGCGAGCGATAAGGATATTGCTGTGTAATTTGATCGACTTGCTCCACACTCAAGTGAAGTTCGTACATTAAAATGGCTTTTCTAGGATGATAATTAACCATTTGTAACAGCGTTCTGGCTCTTTCATTTGAAATTCCACAAACTTCGCTGACAATACCTTCAGCACGACGTTGTAATTTCTCATTACTCGCGATCACATCCACCATCAGGTTTTTATGCACTTTTCCAAGTTTAGTCATTACGCTGGTGCTTAACATACCCAAAATCATTTTTTGAGCTGTGCCACTTTTCATTCTTGTGGAGCCGGTTAACACCTCTGCCCCCACATCTGGCGCAATAGATAAGTCAGCAATTTCACTCATCATACTTTTGCCACGAGTGGTAATGGAGACTGTCAACGCTTTTAGCTTTTTACCATATTGCAAAGCTGCGACAGTAAAGGGGGTACGACCACTTGCAGCAATGCCAATAACCACATCTTTATCACTGACATGACGACGTTGAAGTTCTTCAATTGCCGCTTCTTGGCTATCCTCAATATTTTCAACCGCTTTTAGCATTGCATCATGACCACCAGCAATAATCGCCTGAACTAATGTAGGAGATACACCAAAAGTAGGAGGACATTCCGCACTGTCTAATACCGCCAATCGACCACTTGTTCCTGCGCCGACATAAAAAATACGCCCACCTTTTTGCAAACTTTCGGTAATTTTTTCTACTACTTTAGCAATAACGGGTAATTCTTTTTTAACGGCATTTGCAACAGTCATATCTGCACTATTGATAAGCGTGACCAACTCTAAAGCGCTTAATTCTGAAAACTGTGCTGTTTCTTGATTACTTTCATTTTTGAGACATTCGCTCAATGCATCTTCTTTCATCACAACAACCTCAATGAAACCAAATTTCAATCAAAACTACATCTTATGAAATAACATTTCAACGCTATTTATCATGATGGTGTGAAATAAATCACATAACACGAGTTTTTATGTAGAGATAAGTTTAATAGTGAACATCAATATAACTTAATTGATTGATTTTAAAATGATCCTCTCAATTATCTTATAAATTAGATAATTGAGAGGATAGAAAGAAGTGATTGTGGAGAAAGGATATTATTTTGTTTGTGATAAAAACTGCCCAAATTCTTCAATGCTTGGATAAGAAGATTGCGTACCTTTTCCGGTAACGCTTAAGCCTGAAAACATAACGGCTTTATTTAATGCTTCTTCAATATTATTGGTGTGAACATAATAATGAGAGAAACAACCAATAAAGGCATCGCCTGCTCCACTGGTATCTATTGCATCAACTTCAATAGCAGGAATGTACTTCTCAATTTCGCCATTCATCCATAATGCCCCTTTTTCACCTAATGTAACGATGACATTCTTAAAACCCTTATGTAGTAAAGAACAGGCGGCTTCACGAATTTCATCCATTGTAGTGATTGGCATCCCCGTTAAAATTTCCAGCTCTGTTTCATTTGGAACAAAAAAGTCACAACGAGCAGCAATATCAAGATCTAATTCTTTTGAAGCGGGTGCTGGGTTAAATAACACAGGAATATGGTGTTTGTTACCGAACTCAATAGCGTGATAGACGGTTTCAAGCGGGATTTCTAATTGCAGTACAATTATTTTGCATTTTTTCAGACTATCGGTCGCTCTATCAATATCTTCTGGCGACAAATGCTGATTAGCACCTTTAACAATTAAAATGCTATTTGATGATTGAGAAGTCACAAAAATAGGTGCAACGCCACTTGTTGTACCCGGTACTTTTTCAACATAGCGTGTATTAATGCCATAAGATCCTAAATTCATGATGGTGTTATCCGCGAAAATGTCATCGCCAACCTTTGTTAACATCATCACTTTTGAATTTAATTTAGCAGCAGCAACCGCTTGATTTGCTCCTTTACCACCACAACCAATCTTAAATGCCGGCGCCTCAAGGGTTTCCCCCTCTTTTGGCATCCTATCTATATAGGTGATCAAATCCACCATATTTGAACCAATCACTGCGATATCCATAGCGCCTCTTACTCTTATGTTAAATTTATAAATGTGAAAATAGTGACATTTTGATAGATATATAACAGTATCATGTTATTTAAATATCATTTGTGATTGTTATCTCGTTAAAACAGCACTAATATGTTGCCAAACTAACATGAATGATAAATAACAATCTTCTTATTAAGGAATATACAATGCGTCCATTAGCTAATTATATCGATCATACCCTTCTTGCTGCAGATACAACTGAAGCACAAATCAAGAAATTGTGTGCTGAAGCAGCTGAACATGGTTTCTTCTCTGTTTGTATTAACACTTCTTACATCCCTTTAGCAAGAACTTGCCTTAAAGGAAGTGATGTAAAAGTATGTTGTGTTATCGACTTCCCATTTGGTGCTGGTTTAACAGCAACAAAAGCATTTGAAGCGGCTGAAGCTATTCGTCAAGGCGCACAAGAAGTCGATATGGTTATCAATATCGGTATGTTAAAAAGCGGTCGTTTAGACTTCGTAAAACAAGATATTGAAGCAGTAAAAGCAGCTTGTGGTAATACAACTCTGAAAGTTATTTTAGAAACTTGCTTATTAACTGACGACGAAGTACGTTTAGTTTGTGAAATATGTCGTGAGATCCGCGTTGATTTTGTGAAAACATCAACAGGATACAGTACAATGGGCGCTACAGAACATCATGTTGCATTAATGCGTAAAACAGTGGGTGATGAAGTGGGCGTGAAAGCATCAGGTGGTGTTCGCGATCGTCAAACAGCATTAAACATGATCAAAGCAGGTGCAACACGTATCGGTGCTAGCGCAAGTGTCGCTATCGCAACAGATTCAGATGCACCTGAATCAAACTACTAATTATTTAGCGTATATTTTCTTGGAGTACGCTATTCGATAACACAAGGATCCTTCGGTGATAGAGACCAAACAGCACGAACGTTTGCGCCGCCTCAGTGAATGCATTAAACGCTCAGGTCGCATACATCTTAAAGATGCCGCGAGGATCCTTGAAGTTTCTGAAATGACAATTAGGCGCGACCTTAGTTCTGACGCCGAAAACCCTTTTCCAATGTCATTATTAGGTGGTTATGTTGTTGCATTAGCCCAGCCTCATTCAGGGTTAATTTCAACATCCTCTGGTATTATTACGCCGGATCAAACCGAAGAACTTCATATTCCTAACCTTGCCGCAGGTATGGTCTCTGATGGCGATGTTCTTTTTTTCGATAATGGACAACTTATTCCTACACTGATTGAGCTGATTCCCGATAACCTGCATTTCACCGGAATTTGTTATTCTCATCGCGTATTTTTGGCATTAAGCCAGAAGAAAAATGCCACCGTATTACTCTGCGGAGGTGAATATCGCCCTAAAAGTGATTCTTTCTATAATCCTACCCAACCTTCTTATCTTGATAGCATTAATCCTAAGAAAGCTTTTATTTCAGCTGAAGGTGTTCATCTCGATTTTGGCGTTACCTGTTATAACATCGACGATCTTTATATGAAGAAAAAAGCGATGGATAAATCTATTCGTAAAATTTTACTCACCAAATATCACTATTTTGATGAAACAGCGACAGGCAATATGGGCGATTTAGCTCAGTTTGATGTTGTGATCACAGATAGAAAATTGACGGATGATTACGAAGATTATTGCCGAAAAAGCTCAGTAAAAGTGATTTATTAATTAATTTAAAATAGAGAGCTAACTAAAATAGATAATAAAAAAAATTTAGCCTTAAATTAAATAAATTACATTTATTCTCTTTTATAAAAACAAAGAAAATTCACGCCACTTTTTGATTGCCAAGGCAAAAAAAAGTGGTTACTATGCCCGCGATTTATTATTTCTCCCCATTTTAATTAACGCAAGGAGGTATCCCATGACAACTACAAATATGAATACTCTTTGCGGACAATCTCAGAAGTAATCCTTTTTTCCTTCTTTTTGCTGTCCGCCAATCAATTTATTTTTTTATCCTTTACATTATATGGATTGGTATATGGACAAGTGTGTTCATTATTTATCTGATAGCGTTTGTTATATCGCATCGGATAATACTTGGATTGAAAGCAAAGCAATCCAACAATTAGAAACAACGGCTCAACTTCCTGATATGGCTTATGTAGCAGGTATGCCAGACCTACATCCAGGTCGCGGTTATCCTATTGGAGCAGCCTTTTTTTCTGTTAATCGTTTTTACCCTGCCTTAGTCGGAAATGATATTGGCTGTGGTATGACACTCTTTCAAACTGAATTTAAAAACAGCAAACTTAACTTAGATAAAGCAGAAAAACAGTTAAGTGAAATGAGTGATATCGCACCTTCAGAATGGTTAGAAACACATCTACCGACTGAAATGCAAAACCACCCTTTTGCTGGATCTTTAGGCTCTATTGGTGGTGGTAATCACTTTGCTGAATTCCAACAAATTGACCAAGTGATCAATGAAACGCTTTTCGCTGAAAGTGGTATCAATAAAAAACAGTTATTGCTACTCGTTCACAGCGGATCGAGAGGCTTAGGACAATCTATCTTACGTGCCCATACAGAACAGTTTGGTCATAAAGGGCTGATTACTAACACCGAAGATGCAAATGAATATTTGCAAGCTCACAATAATGCACTTGATTATGCAAAGATTAATCGTCGCCTTATTGGTGAAAGAATGATGCGCCAAATCCGTACTCAAGGTGAAGTTATTTCTGATGTAAATCATAATCTTGTGGAGCCTTGTGAGTTATATGGTCAACAAGGCTGGTTACATCGAAAAGGTGCAACACCGGCACATCACGATATGGTCGTTATTCCAGGTTCACGCGGTGATTATAGCTATATTGTTAAGCCAATTGTGTCTGAATTAAGCCTTCATTCATTACCACATGGTGCAGGCAGAAAATGGATGCGTACCGAGTGTAAAGGCCGTTTATCACACCGTTTTACACCCTTACAACTTTCACGAACTGCATTAGGTAGCCGTATTATTTGTGCCAATAAACAGCTGATTTATGAAGAAGCACCACAATCTTACAAATCAATTGAGACTGTGATTGAAAGTATGGTGAACATTGGATTAGTCGAAGTTATTGCACGTTTAAAACCGGTGATCACCTATAAAACAAGTGGGGAGATGGCGTAATGTTATTACAATTCACCTCCGCACAAGGCCCTGAAGAGTGTTGTTTAGCCGTTGAAAAAGCCTTAAATTACTTTTTGAAATCAACGATAAAACAGCAAGTGAAGGTTACTGTTCTTGAAAAAGAGCCTTCACGTCATGGTTTAAAATCTGCGTTAATTTCTCTTGAAGGTAGTGATGCACAAGCTATCGCACAACAATGGGCAGGTTCAGTGCAATGGCAGTGTGCAAGCACATTACGACCACGACATAAGCGTAAAAACTGGTTTATTGGTGTTGCTTGTTTTGAACAACCTGATGAAATTAATGACAAAGACATTGTCTTTGAAACCATGCGTTCCAATGGCCCCGGTGGACAGCATGTTAACAAAACAGAATCTGCGGTCAGAGCAACACATATTGCCACTGGTATTAGTGTAAAAGTGCAATCAGAGCGTAGTCAGCACGCTAATAAAAAGCTCGCTAAACAACTTATTGCATGGCATTTAGAGGCTTATATGAGGAAGCAACACGCCTCATTAAATAGCCAACGCCATATTGCCCATCACCGAGTTATTCGTGGCGATGCCACACTCTGTTTTAGTGGTAATGACTTTGTTCTAATAAACAAATAATGTTATTAATCTAACAAAAGCAAAGCCACGATTTTTAATCGTGGCTTTTTTAAGACAAAAGTATCCTGCAATAAGATTTTTTAAATTAAAAAATCAATAAAGCGTATAGTGAGTTTTAATAAATAAATCTTACAGTTAATACATTTATTTTATTTAATTAATCTTATTTCTTTTAATAACATCACACTTATTTAAATATAAACGTTATCAATACTGATTAATTAAACGGGTGCTGGTGTATTTCTCATTTTAACAGTGAACGTCACAACAGCAGAGGCAACCAATGCAATTATCATAAACATAAATGCACTGTCATAACTACCGCCACTGGCTTTAATTAAGAATCCCATCACCGGTGCGGAAACCACACCCGCCATTTGCCCACCGAAGTTAACAATTCCTGAAGCACGGCCCATGATTTTATTCGGGATAGTATCCATTAAAATACCCCAGAACATTGCCATGGCGAAGAACATAAATAATGCTGAAATACACTGATATACAACAGCCATATCGGCACTTTCAACGGTATATGTCATATATAAGAAGCCTGCTGCAATCACTGCGGTAACCATATATAACCATTTACGCTGTGATTTACATTTATCAGAAACATAACCCCCTAATAATGTACCACCAGCACCAAATAAGAATGGAATAGCCGCCATTACCCCGGTTTTAGCCAAAGAGAATTCACGAACAGTAATTAAATAACTTGGTAACCATGTTGAGAATCCCCAGAAGGTAATATCAAACAGAAACCAAATCGCTGCCATTTGCCACAATACTGGCATCTTTAAAACGTCTTTAAAAGGTACCGCTTCAACAGGTTTATCCGTTAATGTACCATCTGCCGCTAATTCATCGAGATCTTGCTGAGTAATACTTGGATGATCTTTTGGATTATCACGAGTGAAGAAGTAAATACCTGCAGCAATTAATAAACCCGGAATACCTAAAACAATAAACACCATATGCCAGCCAAAAGCACCGATAATACTCGCTGCAACAATGACAGCTAATGCTGGCCCTAAGGTATTTACTGTTGATTGAATTGCCGTTGCACGACCACGCTCTTTAGATGGGAAATAAGTTGAGATCATTTTCCAAGAGGCAGAGGGAAAACAGCCTTCACCAATACCAAATAAGAATCGCACGGCAAGCATTAACGGTAATGTAAACACCATACCCGTTAAGCTGGTGAATACTGACCACCATGCAATACCGATCGCCATGATTTTACGCGCACCGAAGCGGTCAGCTAAGAAACCACCTGGTATTTGGAATGCCGCATAACCGACAAAAAACGCACTGATTATTAAGCCTTGTTGGGTGGTATCAAGATTAAGATCACGTCCAATAAAGGGTAATGAAACACTCATTACCATTCTATCTAAGAATGAAAGTAACCATGCTAACCAAATTAAGGATAAAACGGTATAACGAGCTTTCCATGTTTTCTTCTGATGAAGGTCTGGAATAATATTTGAACTCATTTTCCTGTTCCTCAGGTAAGGGGAAACCATCACGGTTGAATAACAACCGTGATAAACAGAGATAAGGTTTAACGTTTAAGAGCGCTATTGTGCGGCTATGCTCTTAAAACATGACCGCTACAAGCGTAACTTTCGACCCCATTAATTAATGCGATACGACCATTGACCATTACCAAGTCGATCCCTTCTGGATATTGGTTTGGTTCAACAAACGTACCTTTATCAATAATGGTTTCAGGATCAAACATCACAATATCTGCGGCATATCCCTCTTTAATTAAGCCTCTGTCGGTTAATCGAAGGACTTCGGCAGGTTTACCTGTCATTTTGCGGATAGCTTGTTCCCAAGTGAGACATTTTTCTTCTCTGACGTATTTCCCTAAAACACGAGGGAATGCACCGAATACACGGGGATGAGGCTTACCTGCACCCATTAACCCATCAGTACATACGTTTTGTTCAGGACGACATAAGAATTTGATAACGTGTTCTTCTGTACCGTAAAAATCCACCATTCCTACCGCATTTTCTTCTTCATATAGCAGATCGAAAGTTGCGTTGTACGGATCTTTACCTCTCAATTCCCCTAGCTCTACAAGGCTAAGGCCAACGGCATCTTGGTTTTTTTCTGTTTTAGAACTAGTGACATAAATATTTTCTAACCCTGCGAAATCAATAAAGTTATCCCAACCCGGAATGCCTTTTTCGATATCTTCAATCATCTTTTTACGCAATTCAGGAGAAGCTAAGCGCTCTAATAATTTTTCTGTACCTCCTGCGTGAACCCAAGGCGGTAAGATCACCCCAAGCATGGTACTACCAGCTACATACGGATATTGGTCAAAAGAGATACGGATGCCCTCTTTTTGTGCTTGATCTAACATACCAAGCATTTCATCGATTAATCCCCAGTTTTTCTTACCACAAACTTTCATATGGGAAATATGCAACCAAACACCGGATGCTTTAGCAATATCAATAAGCTCTTGAGTCGATTGAATAATATCGTCAGCTTCACTGCGCTGGTGAACGACAAAAATACCATTGTGTTTTGCTGTCACCTTACAAAGTTCGATCATTTCAGCCGTATCACCAAAGGCACAAGGCATATAAATCAATCCTGTTGATAAACCAAATGCACCAGCTTTTAATTCACGCTCTAAGATCTCACACATCTTAGCGACATCTTCACGAGTAGAAGGATTACCTTCTAATCCCATCGCTTCCATTCGGATGTTGCCATGAGGAACAAGGTAAGCAAGATTCGTTGCAGAGCCTCTAGCTTCCAACATACCTAAGTAACCTTCGGTATTCTTAAAATGCCAATCAATACTGTCAGAATCACCATCTAAACCTGCAATATTCTTGCGCCATGCTGAAATATATTGTTCTGGCAATGGTGCTAACGCGACACCATCTTGCCCTAACAATTCAGTAGTGATCCCTTGGCGAATTTTGGCGGATAAAGCAGGATTAAGCAGAGCAGACAAATCAGAGTGAGTATGCGTATCAATAAAACCGGGACAAACTATTTTCCCTGTTGCATCAATAATCTGATCATTTGTTTTTGCATCAAACTGGCCGATTTTTATTATTTTTCCTTCATTAACCACAACATCAGCTTGAAATGCACTTGCCCCTGTTCCATCAATAACAGTGGCGTTTTTAAATATTGTTTTCATTCTGTTATTTCTCCAAAGAGCATCTGACTGTTTTGTCAGATACTCTTCTAGTAAGGATTTATTTCGTAAGAATTAAAGGTGGTAAAGGCTATTCATAATGCTGTAGTAACCGCTCGCAGCACCTGTTAGTTGTTCAATTTCGATATATTCATCAATGGTGTGCGCCAAGTTTTCTCGGGATGGACCAAAACCAATGGTTTTAATACCCGCTTCACCTGCATAGTGACTACCGTTAGTACAGAAAGAGTATTGTGTGACTGTAGGGTTAAAGCCCGATTCATGCAGCCCTTTTAAAACGCTTTGTACATAAGGATCGCTCTCTTCTAATACCCAACCAGGGAAGAAACGTTCACCTTCAATAGTGGCTCCGGTGTAACATTTTTCAGTACCGTAGGCATAAGAGACTTTAGCTTTAAAATCAGCATCTTGAGAAGAAAGTTCATCAATCGCTTTTTGTAATGGTGCAAGCACTTGCTCTTTAGTTTCACCCACTAATAAACGGCGATCGTAAGTGGCACGACAATACTCAGGTACAACCGAAGCGCCAGGATAAGGTGATGATTTAATATCCGTTAGTTCTAAGATCCCTTTTCCTAATACAGGATGAACCGATGGCGTTAATGTTCTGATCTTCTCGATCAGTTTTGCCATTTTATAAACAGAGTTGATCCCAGCATCTGGATTAGCGGAGTGAGCGGGTTTACCAAAAGTTTCAACAACAATTTCAGCACGACCACGTTGCCCAATCTTGAGGTTTAATTCGGAGGCTTCACCAATCACCACATAGTCTGGTTTATAGCGCTCAGAAACGAGTCTTGCGGCAACACCTTCAAAACACTCTTCATGCACAATACAAGAGACATAAATGCGGCCAGCAAAGTTACGCTGATTATCTTGACCATAAAAACCTATCGCCGAAATCATAGCAGCGACAGCACCTTTCATATCACTGGTGCCACGGCCATAAATCTTGCCGTCTTTTATTTCTGCACCATAAGGCTTTTCTTTCCAGTCACGCTCACTAACCGGTACGGTGTCGATATGACCATCAAAAACAAGGGTTTTCCCTGGATGTTGACCTATAATTCCGCCAATGATATTGCCGTATTTATCAATATGAATATCGTCAAAATCATAGTTTTTCATCATCTCTTCTATGACCTTAACAACGTTACCTTCTTCACCTGAATAGCTTTTTTGTTGGATTAATAATTGGCAATTCTTAATAACTTCATCAAATCGGTTTGCTGATAACATACTGTTCACTCCAAAAGACTTATTTGTTTTTTAAAATTGTTTGAAGCTAGGCAACTCACCATCCCACACGATATCGCGATAACGTTCAGGATCGGTGTCACCTTCAGTGCTTATCACAAGCACTCTTGCATTTTCATCTAATCCCAGCTCTTCTTTCGCGCTCTGATAAACAGGCGATTGCATCAAAATAGAGAGCAAACCTGTTGTCACTGCGCCAGATTCACCAGAAATGATATGCGGATCACCGGGTAAAGGGTTCCCTAAAATCCGCATTCCCCTAGTCGCGACGGCATCAGGGCAAGAGAAAAATGCCGCTGAATAATCGCGTAATAAATTCCAACCAATACTATTCGCTTCACCACAAGCAAGCCCTGCCATCACAGTTTGTAGATCCCCACCAACAGGAATAGCATCCGCTTTACCTGATACCGCAGATTGATATAAGCAATCAGCAATACGCGCTTCAGCCACAATCACTTTCGGTGCTTGTTTACCATAAGCCGCAGTTACCATGCCTTGTACCATACCCGCAAAAGAGCCTACACCGGCTTGCACAAAAATATGCGTCGGAGGTACTTCATGTAATTGCGCGAGAGATTCCAGCATTAAAGTGCCGTAGCCTTGCATGATCCAAAGTGGGATCTCTTCATAACCATCCCACGCAGTATCTTGAACCACTATCCAGCCGTATTTTTCAGCCATTTCAGCCGTCATTCTCACTGCATCGTCATAGTTCATATCAACGATTTCAGCGACGGCACCTTCACGTAAAATGGCATCCAAACGTTCTTGCGATGATCCTTTTGGCATATAGACCACAGCTTTTTGCTTTAACTGTCTTGCCATCCAAGCAACACCGCGTCCATGATTCCCGTCAGTGGTTGTCGCAAAAGTTACGCCATTTAACTTTTTCCTGATCTCATCACTGATCATTACCTCATAAGGTAATTCACTTATGTCCATTTCGAGGAAATCAGCAATATGGCGTGCCATCGCATAAGCACCACCTAACGCTTTAAATGCTTTTAAACCAAAACGGAAAGACTCGTCTTTGAGATATAACTCACCAACCCCTAAGGTTTTGGCTAACTGGGGTAAATGAAATAACGGTGTAGGTGCGTATCCTGGAATAGTTCTGTGAAAATCTAACGCTTTGGCTAACTCTTCATAACGAAAAGGGACAAGCTCAGCGGTTGGTTTTCGCGTAAATGAACTTTGGTTAATCAGGTACTGCAATTGCTCCTGCATGGAATTACCTCTTAATCACACTTTAAAATTCGCGATAACCCAATATCGCGATTAATCGGAATACATAGGGTTATCCCCTATATCGCAATATGTATGCCAACTCACTCAAAAAGCATTGAATAAAAACATAACAATTTGATTTTAAATATTTTTATTGTTTTAACGATTAAGAGATGAAATTAATGGTGCAGAAAAGCTGTGATCTAGGCGGTTTTATTTAAGTGATAAATTATCAATAATAATAAACTGTGTGAGCTTTATACAAAAATCACATAACAAACTAATAAATAACAACTAAATTTAACGCCATAAACAGGTGGTGATAATTTATTATCAAAATTGATAATTTTAAGGTGAGAATATGATGCACTCATTACTCAGTACCCTACAAGATGAAATCAGCAAGTACACTGATGCCATTGCCGGTATCACCGGTACCGATGTTGAAATTATTGATAACAACTTAATTCGTATTGCTGGTACAGGTCGTTATCGCTATATGCTCAATCAAGACGTCTCCAGTAATGGGTATATTTATCGCCATGTACTACAGGTTCAAAAAACCATTCTGATTGAAGATCCAAAAGAGAACGATCTCTGCCAACTCTGTCAAAATCGCTTAACCTGTACCGAAGAGCTTGATCTAAATGCGCCAATTTTTCTTAATAATCAAGTTATTGGTGTCATTGGTATTATCTGTTCTAACCGAGAACAAAAAAAATTCCTGATGAAACAAAAGCAGGCTTTTATTACCTTTATAGAACAATTTTCAGAGATGATCTCAAGCCGTGTTTTTGAATGCCTTGAAAGGCTTAGAGAGCAAGAACGATTTGGTACTTTCCGTAACTTGATTGATGTAATGGATAGAGGTGTTATTGCGATCGATAGCCAAGGCAAAATTTGGCACGCCAATCTTTCTGCTTTACGCTTTTTTGATTGTGAATTGATTGGTCAATCTCTCGATATCCAGATGACAGGCGATATTCTTTATGGCGATGAAGAAGCATGGTTGGTATTAAACCAACAACGCTATCATGTTCTGTGTAAAAAAATTACATTTTCATCGGTTGATAATGACCAACTCAGCATGGTTATCTTTCATGATGCTCGTGATTATATGACACAAGTAAATACCCTCTCTGTTGATGAAAATCCCCACTCCCCTTTAATTGGCAACTCACAAAATATGCTTCAATTAAAAAGCATGTTAAGCAAAGTCGCCGTTAGTCACGCCAGCGTACTTATCACCGGAGAAAGCGGTTCAGGTAAAGAAGTGGTTGCTTACACTATTCACCAACAAAGCCTACGCACAAAACAACCTTTTATTACCATTAACTGTGCAGCTATCCCAGAACAATTACTGGAAAGTGAGCTCTTTGGTTATGTACGTGGTGCATTTAGTGGCGCTGATCCTAAAGGGCGTATTGGTAAATTTGAATTAGCGCATGGTGGAAGCCTATTCCTAGATGAAATTGGGGATATGCCTTTGCATTTACAAGCCAAGCTTTTACGCGTACTTCAAGAAAAAAGCATTACTCGTGTTGGCTCTAATAATATGATCAATATTGATGTGAGGATCATTGCCGCCACCAATAAAGATCTGCGTGAAATGGTAAATAAAGGACAATTTCGTGAAGATCTGTTTTATCGCCTGAATGTTGTTCCGATCCACACTCCCGCATTACGTGATCATCGGGAAGACATCGCAGAGCTTGCGCAATTTTTTGCCGACGATTTAGCATTAACCTATCAGCGACCTGTAGCGAAGATCCCCAACTCTATTATTAACTACTTATATTCCTATGATTGGCCCGGCAATATCAGAGAGCTACGCAATGTGATTGAGTATATGTATGTTATGCAAGGCGATACCGTTGATTTAAACCTCAGCCACCTTCCTCCTTATCTGCTAGAAAAAACAAAAACGATAAATAATAAAAATGAATACCTATTGGAACCTATAACAGAGAACAAAAAAAATAACGAGGAATCATCTCAATTAAATAAAGAAAAACATAATTTAAAAATAAAGAGACACCGATTAGAACACCAAACAATCATGCAAGTATTAGATAAAACTGGACATACTCTTGATGGGAAGAAAAAAGCTGCAGAAATATTAGGAATAAGTATTGCCACGCTATATAGAAGAATAAATAATTCGCAATAACGATAACTACCTATCTTTATTTTAATTCATCAATTTTTGACTTTCGTTTTTAGATTGATATTTCATAAGTTTTTACTTATATATATACGAAAAATTACTCTATATACTTAATTATTTGAATTTTTGTAATTTTACTATGTAAAATTACTCCGTATTTGTAACTAAATATATTATCAATAAAATAAACTTAAACTATCTTATCGTGACACCATCGTTTTACACCAGAGTAAGCAAATGAAAACATTAAGTTTTTTTCTTTAATTTTATTATAATATTAACAAATACTTTATTTTTCATAAGAAAATTTTGTAACACTCTTTATAAGACATCATTCAATAAAATCACTAAACTCCTTTCCACTCAAAGCCAATGTAGATATCATAAAGTAATCAGTATTAATTAAAACACGATACATTCAGCTAAATATGAATTTTATCTAATTAATTTATACTAACAAGCTATTTTATAAAAGATTATATCTTGTTATTTAATTTATCTTTTTAAAGCTCTTGTATATTCGGATGCTTTTACTAGATTTATAGTTGGTAATAGTAAGTTAATCTATAAATTAAATAGCATTTAATCTGTTTTCATTAAGAAAACAACTACTATTTATATAAATCTATAGAGATCACAAAATGACTATTTCGACAAAAAAACGACTTCCAATCGCTCTATTTTTTTCCGTAATAACAGCAAGTAGTGGTGCATTAGCAGCAGAAACACAGACAGGTACTTTAACTTTTAAAGGATTAATATATTCCTCTTCTTGCAGTATCGATATTAACGATACTAACTCTCCAAATGCGAACATACTAATGGGTCGTTACCCTACTAGTGCATTTGATGGAAAAGATTCTGAAGTGGGTGGTGAAAATGGTAATGGCAAAATTGAGATTACCTTAGAAAATTGCCCACCAGTAGGAAAAGTGACACTGAAATTAAATGGTAAAGCGGATAGTAGTTCTGACCAAACTTTAGCATTAGATAATCCAACTAGCTCAGATACAGCTAAAAATATAGGTATTCGTATTTACAACATTAAAGATATGAGTAAACCATTAGTTATTAATGGAAGCAAAACTGAATCCATTGATGTCGAAGGCGCTGATACATCTTGGAATGTAGAGTTTGTTGCTAAATATATCAGTACTGCCAGCACTGTTAGCCCAGGTCAAGCAGATGCAACTCTAAACTATACCATTACTTATCAATAATAATTTAAGCGTAGGCTAAAGCTTTAGCCTACGCTCTTATATAAAGGTTGTGTTTATATGTCTTTTAAAAACGTATTTTTAGGGTTAGGGTTGCTATTAAGTACCGTAACCTCAAGCTTTGCAGGTTTTGGCTTAGAGACAACTCGTGTTATTTATAATGAACAAAGTAATAATGAAGGCTTTGTAGCTTTTAATACTGATAAAGACACAAATTATTTATTACAATCTTGGATTGAAGATCTTAACGGTGAAGTTACCCAAAATTTTGTTATCACTCCCCCTTTATTAAAACTTGTTGCACAGCAAAAAAACACATTACAAGTCACTAAAAATATTACATTACCAAATGATATTGAGTCGATGTATTGGATTAACGTTAAATTTGTAGCCCCAAGCAATGAGAATTTAGAAAATGTTTTACGTTATTCCATGACAAATAAAATAAAATTAATTTATCGCCCGCAATTACTCAGTAATATAAATATTGAAGATGAAGTAAAAAAGCTTAAATGGTCATTAAAAAATGGCAATATGGTGGTTACTAATAATACCCCTTTCTTCGTAAATATTGGAAAAATAGTTCTTAACAATAATGAGATCCAAGATAATCCTGGTTATTTACCTCCAAAATCTGAAACCATTATAAAAATCAATAAAGTACAAAGTAGTCAGAATAAGATCCAACTCATTTATATTGATGATTTTGGTAAAGGCGTTCCAGTTGATTTTACATTATAACTGAGAGATTTATTTCAATATGAAAATGGAAAAGGGTTATTATTTTAATAAATCTTCACTCTATTTATTTTTAGTTGGAGGTTTAATTACCTCTCTAAATTCTTCAGCAGATGATTATTATCCACCTAACCTGTTGAATATTGAAGGTCATTTACAACAGGTAACAAATGAAGATCTGAGTGTGTTTAGGGAGTCCTCTATTGCTCCAGGCTATTATCATATCGATTTTTTTATTAATAAAAATCGTATTTTCAATCGTGAGGTTGAATTTGCGTTAATGGATAACTCAGAAAATAAAAAGAATCTAGTCCCTTTATTAACCGCTGATGAATGGTATCAAGCAGGTGTTGATATTCCCAGTGAATTAATTAAAAAAGATGAAAAGTTTATTAACATTAGTCTGATTGAACACTCTATTGGTATGCTAGATTTAAATAGAAACCAGTATGTGCTGACTTTACCGCAAAAATATATTAATGAGAATAGACTCCAACTGAACGAAATTAATAATTGGGATTCGGGTATTCCTGCAGCTTTGGTTAACTATTCATTTTCATCATTTAATCGTCGCAGTAACGGTGAAACAAACAATAGTTATTATGGCAATATCCAAAGCCAAATTAATGTTGATGCATGGCGTTTTTATAATTATTCGACATGGGCAAGAAATGAGAATGGTGAAAATAAATGGAATACATTAAGTAATGTTCTTTCTAGAGATATTTATGCTCTAAAAAGTGAATTACAGGTTGGTGATCTTTACAGTTCATCTCAGTTATTTGACTCAGTTAAATATCGTGGGTTGAAGTTAATGACAGATCGCCTAATGACACCTTACCAAAATAGAACCTATGCACCGAGTATTGTCGGTATTGCTAACTCTGAATCTATTGTTAGCATTATGCAAAATGGACAAGTTATCTACAAGAAGAGTGTACCAGCGGGACCTTTTAATATAATCGATTATTCTCCTATGAGTAGTGGAGGAAATCTATATATTAATGTTAAAGGATCTGATGGTTCTGAAAAGAATTTTATTGTGCCTTTTTCTTCTATCGCTAGCTTAGAACGAAAAGGTGAAATAAAATATAGTTTTTCAACAGGAAAATACGATAGCCATAATGCTGGTGATGGTACTTATTTAACTCAAGCTGAAGCTTTTTATGGTTTAACCGATTATGTCACACTCTATAGTGGTTTATTCGTTGCCGAAAAGTATCACTCTTTTGGTTTAGGAAGCGGGATCAATATTGGTAGTTATGGTGCAATTACAGCTGATTGGCTCTATGCAAAATCAACCGTTAATCATGATAACTCTTTAAACGGTAATGCCTTTAGAGTTAATTATTCTAAAAATATTGAACTAACCAATACAAATATTTCTGTAGTAGGCTATCGCCATTTTGATGCTAATTTTCTTAACTTCAACGATGCGATGGAATATAAAGATAAAGAATATAAAACACATGAGGGACTAAAAAATGAATATACTATGTCAATTAGCCAACCATTATTTTCAAATACTTCCTCAATAAATTTAAATTCTATTATCTATAAGTATGCTGACGGAAAAAATATCAGCTCTTACAATGTTGGATTTAATAGCTCTATAAATAAAGTTAATTACAGTATTTATTATACTTATTACGAAGGTAATCGATATAAAAATAACGATAAGAACACCTACGACTTGAGTATGAATATCAGTATTCCATTAACATGGAATGAAAATTATGTGTGGGCAAATTACGCTGTCTCGACCAATAATAACGACCAAACCTTACATACCGCACGTTTAAGCGGAACTTATGGTGAGAAAAATCAAGCCAGCTGGGATGTTTATCAAGGCTATGGCAATAAAGGCATTAATTATAGTGGCGGACTAAATAGCTCTTATAAAACCTCGTCAGCTATTATCAATGCGGGTTACTCATATTCAAAAGATAGACAGAATTTTAACTATGGTCTTAGCGGTGCTTTAGTTGCAACACAATATGGTGCAGTACTAACACCATCATTACAACAGACTAACGCTTTAATTCTCACTAAAGATACAGCTGATATTGAAGTTATTAATGGTCAATCAGTGAAAACAAACAGCCGTGGCTTAGCTATTGTTTCAGGAATGTCACCTTATCAAAAAAATAATATTAGCATTGATACTAAATCTATCCCTGCTGATACCGAAATTAGCAACAATATTATCAGCAATATGATCCCAACTAAGGGGGCATTAATTCTTGCTGATTTTGATGCTAAAAAAGGGTTCAAATTCTTTCTTACATTACAACCAATTAATAATAGTACGATCCCTATGGGTGCAAAAGCTGAAATAGAAAATGCAGATGATCAATTAGTCGCAAACTTTAATCAGCTTTATTTTGTTGCTGAAAAACCTGACGGTAAGATTAAAATTTCATGGAAGATGAATGGTGAAGAAAAAGTCTGTCATGCTTCCTATACTACAAATAATAAAATCCCCAATAATGGCTTGTATATTTTAAATACTGAGTGTAAATAAGGCAATAACATGAAAAAACAAAAAAATAGCTCAAATAATTTATTATTTTTAATTTTTACACTAGGTTTATTTTCAATACCATTTTATAGCCAAGCCGCCCCCACATGTGATGGGCGCGGGGGTGGTATTAATCATGGAACAATGGATGCTAGGGGGGGCACCATAAATTTAAGTGGCTTTATTAAAAAAAATCAAGAAGTGGCCCGGTTTGGGTTCAAACGAGATGGAGGTAATACCGCGGTTGCAACTTGTCCTGATGGTGCTGAAGCTTTTGCTTACGCAACATACAGTGAAAGTAGTGGAATTATTGCAAGTTATTATGGTGATATTGATGGAAGACCCGCTTATTACTTTACAAGACCACCTAATACTTATGATGATTATGTTTATGTCTTAATTGAAAATAGATCAGGAGCTTCATTTAGAAGCCAACCAGGGCAAGAGTTCCCTGTAATGGATAGCGAGCTAAATACTCGAGATGCAACGGTTATCATCTATTCTAATAAAGATAACCCTAAATCAAAAAGTTATCATACTCAATATATTGGATCGATATTAGTTGACCGCTTTAATCCTAGTGGTGGTACAACAGCCGTAGGCTTTAGTTATCGTGTAACAGTCAATATTGTTAGTGCTCCAACATCATGCAGCGCTGAAAATACTAACCTTATTATGAATCTTCCCAGAATATCGACCTCTGCATTTCCTAAAATAGGTTTTCCAACTGAACAGGCTTATGCTGAAGATCATCTAAAAATTAATTGTACTGGTAACGTTTCTGCCAAGATAAAACTTATGGCAAATAATACCGCAAGCTATGAAGGGCAAGAATCAGTTATTAAAGCGGATAATGAAGGCAGCCAAGATAATGCAAAAGGTATCGGCTTTGTTGTCACATCGCCATTAAGCAATGATACACGTTTAGTGAATAATCAATTTGTTAAGCTGGCTGATTTAACTAATGGCTCTACCAATGTACCATTAAAAGCAGAGTATTTTCGTTATGGTAATGAAGTAAAACCGGGCAAAGTAAATGCCTCTGCAAACTTTGTGTTGGAGTTTAATTAATAAAATACACGATAAGCAAACCAAGTTAAAAATTAAACTCACCGATTAATAACGTCATTAAATTAGATTTAATGGCGTTTTTTTATTAGCAACACAGTAAACAAGTTATTAATTAGATATAATATTCTAACTAATGCTGATAGTTATAAAAATATAATCAATCATAAAAATAAGTAACAAAATGATTTTAAAGGAAATTAATTGTCGTGAAAAAATTCATTCTACTTTTCAGTCTTTTTTTCTCTGGATCTTTAAGTGCCTCTTCCATCGATAATAGCCCTATAATAAATTTTGTAGAAAAAACCCAAAAATCAGTTAGTGCTAATTTTCATAATTCAGAAAGCTATAAAGGTAAAGAGTGCATGATTAAGGTGACACTATCTAATGATGGGGAATTATTTTCAGCTGTTGTAGATGGTAGAAATGAAAAAAATGATCAAGCACTTTGTGATGCTGGAATTGAAATTATTAAAGAGACAACATTTACTGCACCTCCAGAAGATAAGAGGATCAGCAATAAAAATACGTTTTATCTTGAGTTTAGGCCGTAGATTATGAGTAATAATGGTTGATGCAGTGATAATAATGAGCACTCAAGCGATTCTCTTATTAGATGACCAATGCGTTGATATGATATTTATAACCCGTTTAACTGGATTAACAGATAAGTGGTTTTGTAAATTGTTACAAGATGAAGAGTTTCACAAGCCTATCAAACTGGGACGTAGCCCTCGCTGGTTAAAGAGCGAGGTTAAAAATTGGTTACAAGTACGTATTACCGAGTCCATCCCCCCTCCTTCCGTATCAATAGCACCAGCTTTTAAATCTCACCGAAAATTCAACAATAAAAAAGTATCATGATTTTCATAAGACATAGCTACGCCACGACTAGAGTTGACTGGATGACTTTACCAAAATCACCATTTATCGGGGAAGGAGTCATTCCTATCGAAAATAGCCACCAGCTTAATCATCGATAACCCCCTGCTAAGATCCCCCCGATGCTGGGGGGATCTTTCTTAACAAGTACCTGAGGATTGGATAACGTTCATTTTCTAATAAGCTGATTAGCCTATTAAACCAGTTCAATGACTCTGATCTACGCCATAAAGTGATGTGGCTGTACTGGTATGATTTGATGCTGGATTTTCTGTTAGATGATTGGCTAAATTCCTTGAAGATGAAAACTGAAGAACATCTGGTGGAATGGAGAACTGGAGGCTGACGAAGGTAATGGGTGATTATTTGTTGTTTGTAACAGAACGAGTAAAGTGAATTTGCTAAGACATGAACTAACATGTTTCCATGCTCCATGTAACCGACAAATGCCAAATTAAATCATAGTAGGCATATATCAGTAGCAAACTGAGCATTATTCGTTCCATACCTATAAAATTACGTAAAAAAAGACTTAAAGCAGCCCATATTTTACGTTATAATTAACGTAATTTTGAAATATAGGAAATAGAATAATGCTTCAACAAGATTCTGACTATTGCTATTCTTTCCCTGCTGCGCGAGGAATTCAGGCCGGAAGAGCATTTTATATAGCTATGTGTCCTATGCGTATAATTCCCAAAATTTTTAGCTTCGATGAAACGGAAGTCCCGCCGGAATTGAGAGCACAGCGAATATTAAATAAAGCTCGCATACCAGAGATGGTTAAATATTTACTTGAAAATCCTAAAGATTATATTTTTTCTGCATTGACTGCATCTATAGCTGTCAACGTGCAGTTTGATGAATTTCCAAGTTCAAATAATTTAGGAATCCTTCGAGTACCGATGGAAGCTCAAATTCTGATAAATGATGGTCAGCATCGACGTAAGGCTATTGAAGATGCATTAGAAGAACGCCCAGAATTGGGACAAGATAATATCCCTGTGTTGTTTTTTGTTGATGAAGGGTTAGTTCGTAGCCAACAAATGTTTGCGGACTTAAATAAGTATGCTATTCGCCCTAGTCCATCACTTTCCACCTTATACGATCATAGAGATATAAGCTCCAATCTAGCGCGTGAATTAGCAATGTCTATAGAACCTTTTATAGGCTTAACCGAACTAGAAAAATCTAGTATTAGTATTTATTCAAACAAATTATTTACCTTAAGTAGCATTAAGCAAGCCAATAGAGCTTTGTTTGGAAAGCAACCTAAAAAAGAAAATTTTGTGGAATACCTAAATGTTGCAGCCTCTTTTTGGAAAGTAATTTTTCATGTGATGCCAGACTGGCAACTAGCAGCAAAAAAAGAAGTATCACCATCACAACTACGCCAGGAATATGTTCATGCTCATGGAATTGGATTGCAAGCTTTAGGGTTATTAGGCCACTCAGTATTGTTAGAGTACCCAGACAACTGGAAAGAAAAATTATCCAGTCTGAAAAATTTTGACTGGCGTAGAAGTAATCCTGAAATGATTAAGCGGGCAATGTCTCATGGCAAATTAAGTAAATCCAGCACAGCAATACAGCTGACTTGTAATGCAATAAAATTAGCACTATCAATTCCTCTCACCGCTGAAGAAAAAGAATTAGAAATACAAATGGTAGCCTCATGAGTAAATTAATACAGGCATATGATTTAGCCGACTATGAAGATTTTATCAATCAAGAAAATTTTGCAGGGCAACCTTTGTCACTTTACGTATCTGAAGTGCAACGCATATATTGCTCCGATAATCGCCCATGGGTAATTGGTTATAGCGGTGGAAAAGATTCTTCCGCAGTGATTACCCTTGTATACCTTGCATTATTAGGCCTCCCTCCTGAAATGAGGACCAAGGACATATTCGTGGTTTCCTCCGACACACTCGTTGAAACCCCTGTTGTAGTCGACCTAATAAAAAAAACAATGCTACAAATTGAATCGGGAGCAAAACGTGATGGCTTGCCGATCACACAGCATGCTGTTACACCAAAAACTCAAGAAACATTCTGGGTAAACCTTTTAGGTAAAGGATACCCTGCTCCGACTAGAAGTTTCCGCTGGTGTACTGAGCGGATGAAGATCAATCCTGTTAGTGAATTTATCAAAGATAAAGTATCCCAGTTTGAGGAAGTTATTGTAGTTTTAGGTTCACGTAGCAGCGAAAGTGCATCTCGTGCGCAAGTGATCGCCAAACATAAAATTGATGGTTCTAGGCTCGCAAGACACACCACATTATCTAATGCATTTATTTATACCCCTATAGATACTTGGGATGTTGAAGATGTTTGGAAGTTACTTAGAGGCGCATTCCGTTATGCGTCAGAAGATATAGAAGAGTGGGAATCACCATGGGGAGGTAATAATCGACCTCTTTGGACTTTATATATGGACTCATCTGCCCAAGGTGAATGTCCATTAGTTATTGATGAAAGCACACCTTCATGCGGAAATTCCCGTTTTGGATGTTGGACTTGTACAGTTGTCACTAAAGATAAAGCGATGGAAAGCCTGATCAAGAACGGTGAAGAGTGGATGTCTCCATTGCTGAAATACCGTGATTTGTTGGCATTTACTACTGATCCAGAAAACAAAAATACTTTCCGTAACTATAAACGCCGCTCTGGAAAAGTAAGCTATCAATATGCTAAAGATGGGGAAGAACTTACAGCTGAACGTAAGCATGTTCCCGGCCCATACTGGCTCAAATATCGTCAGCAATGGTTAAAAGACTTACTCACCATTGAACGAGATATGAATGCTCAAGGGCACAAGATTACATTAATTACTCCCCCAGAACTACATGCTATCCGCCAAGAGTGGCTGAAAGATCCTAATGAACCCGATTGGTACGATACTTTACCGGGTATTTATCACGAAGTTTACGGAAACGATCTTGACTGGGTTATCGATGATCAATCTCGTTTCAATGCTAGTGATGCAGAACTTCTTGAGCAAATAGCCCAAGGATTTGATGTGGCTCCAGAAATGGTAATGAAACTAATTGAGCTGGAAGTTTCTATGGAAGGATTAAGCCGCCGTCAGGGTATATTCGATAAACTCGGTACAATATTAAAACAAGACTGGGGCAGCCTTGAGGAAATTAAACAGCAACAAGAAACCTTACAAAAACGCAATGACAGAGATGTTCATCAAGAAGAAATTGTGAAATTGGAAAACGAACTGCAGGTATTACAGCGTAGAATTGCCGATGTAAGTGAACCAAATATATTTTCCAATGAGGAAAAAGAACGTGTTAATTAAACAACTGGTACTACGTAATTTTCGAGTTTTCAACGGAACCCATGTTATCGATTTAGCTCCAAAAAAACGTCAACACGATGATAATCCTCGTCCCATTGTCTTATTTGGTGGATTAAATGGTGCAGGAAAAACATCAATATTGTCTGCAATTCGGTTAGCATTGTACGGAAGGTTTGCATTTGGCTCTACAACTCAGCAGCAAGAATATGTGGAGGAACTCAGCACTCTAGTGCATAACGGTTCATCTTCAGGCGAGCAACCTAATGAAGCCTCAATAGAACTAGTTTTTACATACAATAAAGGTGGCCAAGAAGCCGAGTTCACAGTTACCCGTACTTGGCAAAAAGGAAAGCGAGATAAACTTTCTCTTCAACAAGATGGCAAAGTCATTCAAGGGCTGAACTACGATCAATGCCAAGGGTTTTTGAATGAATTGATACCACATGGGATTGCTGATCTATTTTTCTTCGATGGTGAAAAAATTGCAGAGCTTGCTGAAGATGAATCCGGTACTATTCTACGTACCGCAGTACGACGCTTATTAGGTTTGGATCTTATTGAAAAACTTCGTAATGATTTGATGATCTTCGTGAAGCGTCAACAATCTGGTCAACTTGCTGAATCTCAACAGCAAAACCTTTCTATTTTAGAACTAAAGATAAAAGAATTTGCTTTCAAAACAGAACAAATTCTTGAAAAAGCTGATACAGCAAAGATCCGTATTGATTTAATTTCAAAAGAAATCATGCAGTATGAGACACTTTTGAACTCACAAGGTGGTGCATTTGCTCAAACAAAAACCCAAGAAATGCAGAAAGTTGAAACCTTTATAAAAGAGAAAGATCGCCTAGAAAAAGCCCTTCGCCATGAGTGTGATAGCTCTTTACCTTATGCTCTAGCACCAAAAACACTGAGCCATTTACTTGATCAAATCAACTCTGAAATGCAGTTAAAACAAGCAAATAGCTTTAAGAAAGAGTTAAATCAATTCTTAACTCAGCTCAAACAAGATATTTCTTTTCGTTCAGGAAGCACAGGAAAAATCGCAGCTGAAGCAATAGAAGATAACTTGCAGGAATACCTTGCTGGTAAACCTAAAGGTGAACTACTGTTTGATATCTCAGAGCGTGAAGCGGGAATGATCCAGCAGTCAATCGAGCAAGACAGCAAAAAAGCTTGGCAGCGCTTTGATTTGTATCGTGATCAACTAGCTGAAATTGAAGAACAATTAGAGCAAGCAGCAGCTAACATTGCCCGTGCACCAGAAGATGACCAGCTAATGAGTATATTCGAAAAACTTCGTGAGCTAGACCGTCAGCGAGAATCAAAACGTTTGGAATATAGCTCACTATTAGAAGAAGCTAAACAAACGAAACAGCAACAATTAGACTGCGCTCGCCAAGTACAAAAAGTACATGATACCGCACGTAGCCTGCACAACTATAGCAGTGCGTTCAAGAATGCTCATGAAACCATCAACTTACTTGATAGCTATACCGAGCTCTTAACTAAGGCGAGAGTAAAAACACTTTCTACTAATTTTGAAGTTGCTTATCACAAGCTTGCTCGCAAAGAAGATTTACAACTTAATGCACACATAAATCCTGAAACATTTGATGTGGAATTAATCGATGAAACTGGCGCAGTAATCAACCGCAAGCTTCTCTCCGCAGGCGAAAAACAGATCTATGCAATTGCGATTCTTGAAGCTCTGGCAAAAACCTCTGGCCGTGATTTACCTGTGATCATAGATACCCCTCTAGGTCGCTTGGATTCTCAACATAGAGATAAATTAATTAACCATTACTTCCCATTCGCTAGCCATCAGGTGGTGTTACTATCAACAGATACAGAAGTAGATGAGCGTTACTTTGTGGATCAATTACGTGACGATATTTCCCACGCGTATGAAATCGTGTTTAATGCGCATACAAAATCATCAAAACTAAAATCTGGCTATTTTTGGGAATTAACTAAGGAGGTACTTTGATGCTCCCTAATAGAATGCAACTCAGCCGTCAGACTGAAGAACAATTAAAAAAATTAAAAGGATACACAGGAATCACTCCCAATGTAGCTGCGCGTTTAGCATTTTTCCGTTCAGTAGAAAGTGAATTTCGTTATTCGCCAGAACGAAATAATATAAAACTGGATGGCTCTCTTGTTCTTGATAAAATTACATGGCTGGGAGAAACATTGCATACTACGGAATTGGTACTGAAAATGCTTTATCCTCAAATGGCACAAAAGGATATTGTTAAGGCATGGGCCACACATGTTGAAGATGGGATTGCAGCACTACGTACCCATAGAAGCCTTAGCAGTTTTGTTAATGCCATATAGCTTAAAAAATAACCAATTAGATGTTCAGTAGCAGAGATTAAAATAAAGAATTGAACCTAAAAAATTAGGCAAATACACAATTTAAATTACAGTCTCGGTTAAGAAACTATCGCTCGGTAAAAGATTTTGTATATGGAGTATACAAATAATGGAAAATAATAAGTCGATATTCACCCCATCTTTGCTAACAAAGCATGAAAATGGCACACTAACAACGGTAATCTGTATTAGTCGCGACTTGATCTGACATATGGTAATCCCCCCGAAAAATCGATGCAGGCATAAGTAGAATTTTTTCCTAACCTGAATGCAGGGGGGATTACCAGTGCATATAACAACATCAAAGGATTATGAGGGGCCCTTTAGTCCCCTCGCCGCCAGCACGAAATTAACTAAATTTTTCAGAAAGCTAAAATCCATAGACCTACCAGGCTCAACCCTTAGAATTGTTCAGGCGGGATAACATGGAGGAAACCTTCACTTTCTTAACACTCATCTTCAACTGACTGTTATCCAAATGGTAGCCAACTGATAAACACTGTCCTTTGGATAGGTCTCCTAGTTGCTTTTCCCACTCAGCCTGCTTTGTACCTGGCATGCTCAGTTCAAGAATTTTCGCGTACGTCTTTGTCTCTGTTTTTGCTGGTGCAAAAATCAGCTTGTGACACGCCTGGAATAAACGATCTTGCTCATCTTTACGCAGCATACTTAGCGTTTGAGTCGCCAGAATTAGGGATACCCCAAACTTGCGTCCTTCCGTTAACATTTTGCCCAATGGGCTCTCCAGGCGATGATCTAGGTTCTGCACTTCATCCAATACAATAGGAATCGGTTTTTCCTTACTACCGTAACTACATGCGTAGGAGTATAGATCCCAAAGTAAAAACTCAGTACAAAGCATTGAAATATCGTGGTTAAGCGACGCAAGTTGCATAATTGTTGAGCGGTGATGTTCACTCTCAAACACATCATTCCAACTTTTATCACTGTCAGATGAAAACAAGTTAGACTTAACAAGAGGAGCCAGCTTGCTTGCAAGTGCTGGTCCTGCAGTTTCTTCCTCGTTTAGGTCATCCAACATATTCTGTAAGCTATAAGCACTACCATATCGTTGGACACCAGATTCAATCACTTCATTGAGCACTGCGATCTGGCGCTCGCCAATTGTCGAATATACCTTGTTAAAAACAGAGGCTACCCTTCCAGCCACCATATGAGGCTTCTCTTCGAGAAAAATCCCGCCAAAATCTTGCTTTTGAGCTCTAAATGGCGACATACCAAATGGCTCATTACAAAGAATATTGGATTTAGGATTTGTTCGTTCAATAAACTCCGGCTCAAGGTGATTCGGCAAGAATCCGTTTGTATAATCAATCACCAGCGACCGAATTTGAGCATCGGCCAAGCTCATCAACAAACCTTGTATACAGTAAGTCTTACCCTGCCCTGAGCTACCAAAAATGATCAGGTGACGGTTTGCTAAATCCTTGTGCCCGTACTCCCAGAAAACTTTTTCGCCGGTAAGCGTATTCTGACCAATTTCAACTCGGCATTCACTCGCATAATCTGGGGTTGGCTCTGCAGCTAACTTTGACGGCTCCTCTGTTTGGAGGTTCGGTTTTAAATCCTCTGGCTTATCGACCACAACGTCTAATGGAACGAGCGACTCTCTTTTTTTCAAAGCTGTCTGCCCCACCAACATATACTCCGCCGGCACATGGCAGATCTGTGCGATGTCCTTTTCGTTCATTAATACTTGAAGCGGGTGTTGCACCAGTGAAGGCAGCAAAGACATAGGAAGGTCAACCATCAACACGCCATCCTGCATGTTATAGCCAGGTTCGAAACAGCTTCCGCTTTCAAGGTGGCTAACCACTAGACCTGCTGGATAGTTCTCAAGCTCCGCAATCGCGTAGTTACCGCGTAGCCACTCTTCTTTCTCTGCCAGCAGGGCTTCGAAATAGTCATTGCTGAATACGTTGTACAGACGGTATTTGTCGATTTGCATCAACACTTGGCGGATAAACAAGCCTCGGTATAGCTTCGACGCCAGTGTCTCGTCGCTCAAAAGCTCTGTTAAATAGCGGCGAAGCTCATTCGCTTGCTGTACTGCTTTTTTGTAGTCTGGCGTGGAGCCTGCTTTCACTTCGACAGGAAGCAAATAAAGGTTACCCTCTTTAAAGCCCACCAGCAGTATATCATCTGAAATCGCGCCTTTTTTATATCCCTGCACATTGCGTGAGAAGTCACTGTCGGTCATTTTCAGGCCGATGTTACCCGACACGCGGATCATTTCACCAACTGAGAGCGGAACCCAGGTGATATCAGATTGGTGCACCAGACACGTCGCAAATTTATAGGCGCCGATAATGCCAGTTCGCTCTTTGCGAATGGTGTCGTTACAAGTCAACATCTTCAGTAGCCAATCACCATTGAAGGCATTGAACTCGTTAATCTGCTTGCCGCCACTTTGTGCAACCACCCTTTCGAACAAACCACGCTGTGCCGTCACGGTTATCGCATCGTAGCTGGCTGAGCTGGTGTACTGATCAGAATAATGAATAAGCACGATACATTGATTGGCGTGGAAGAAGTCCAGCGTCACTTTCGGGTCGATGATGGTGGTCCAAATCGAGCTGTCATAAGAGCGCGCTAGCAGAGATTTAAAGTCTTCACTGACCGCAAGAGCAGGAGCATTGGCCCCCGTGTATTGTGTGCTGGGCTTAAATGCTGGTTCTATTAACGAGCCAACATACTTCGCTATTTCCAAGTGTGGTTGGTTACTATATTGAACGTTTTGCAAACCAAATGCAGTGAAGTATGAGCCTTCATCACTTTTAGAAGCGTCGCCCGTCAGCAGACCATCACACGCAATACCACTAGGCATGTCGTCAACGCTCAAGGTCGTTAACTTCACGTTGTCGTTGTTTCTGAAAAAAGACAGGTGCGAGTAGGCTTGCCCTTCGCGTTCACTTTGAGCATTGGTAAACTTGCTGTAAGTTAGCCGGGTTCGCAGAATATCGATAATGGTGTCGGCATTTTCTCGCACTTTCTCTCGGTCCAATTCCAACCAAGACTTTAATTCTTCGTAATTGAACGTTTCTGCAAACTGGTCAAATGCATTGAAAACCAGCTCATCATCGTAGAGGTTGACATGAATTGATGCCGCTTTATCGAGGTTATCTTTTACATAGTCAACCAAACCGAGGAATAACTCTTCTGCACGATCTTGATTCACGGCATTCACCAACACACTCTTCTCTGAGCCGGTAAACAAGTGGCGAAACGCTTTTTGGAACTCGTTGATCTTTTCTTTAACCAGCTTGCGAACGAACTTCAGACAACTTTTCTGGTGAGGGACACTTTTAACCCAAAACCCGTTTTCTGTTACTTGCTGGTTGTAGGCAAACCCATGCTTGGGATGATAGACATACGGAAGCAGTCCACTTGGCCCCAAGCGATTGAACGTGACAGTTGGCAAGTCAGCAAAGCTGTCATCTTTTTGCATTTCATTACAAAGAGTTAAGTAGTAAGCCAACACCATTGGGTGGAATGGCGAGTAATATTCTTCACCATTCTCGCGAACCAAACCGATTTGCATCACAAGCTTTTGCTCTTTGGTAAGCATGCCACCAGTTGGGATCGCGTTGAAATAATCAAGGAATGCATCCACGGTCGCTTTCACGAGTGCCGTAAATTTAGGCCCCCACGAAACCAACGAAATAGTTGTTCGTCGGCTCGCTAGATAGTCAAACAGTGCTTGGTATGCTGAGTGAAGACCGTCATCAATAGACCTTAACTGTTCCAACGCCATGCTGTTGGATTCCGCTAGGTAGACTTGCTTTTGCTGAACAAAACACTCTTCCCAACGAAGTAGGCTAATGCGCGGCTCCATGACGCGAAATTCACTATGATCGATCGCGACAACGTCTTTACTCGGATAAAGCTCGCCAAACACGCAATCGTCAAACAATTTGTGGAAGCGAGATTGGTTAAGCAGCAATGGGAAGGACAGGCTGCTTTCTACCTGTTCACCCTCAATATAAAATGTCAGGGAATTATCACCTGATTTCACCACAAAGCTGATTTCTTCTGACTCGTTGGCCAAAGATTCAAAATCGACAACACCAAATTCTGCGCGGTCAACCACTTCACCGACATCATCTAGGCTTCGGTTTGCAGTTAGCGCCGGGTTAATAACCAAGCTGTTGTCTACCGTTTTCAAGGTAAGGCGTTTTTTTGAAGGCTCAACGGCGAAAATGTTTTTGAATGCCTCGAGGTGAAACTCACCTTTTCTGACAACCAAGCAACGGAAGTTATGGTGTTCAGAGGTATTGTCACGCTTCAATGCTAGCGTGAAAAACAAAGGCTCATTGGCATAACTAGCTGCTAGAGTAGCGTTTGCCCCTTTACTAGTTAGGCGCGTGCTGATGACTTCTTGTTTGCCAAGTGCATTCGCTGGCGAGACTTTAAACTGCTCTTTTCTTAAATCGCTGATGCCAGAAAAGCTCAGTTTAAGTTCAAACTCACTTTGCCCTTCTTCCAGTGCAATAATCAAGTGACGGTCACGCAATCCTGCTTTAGTTTCTTTTGGGTAGCGACCAATCACTTGCGCATTATTGGTCTCGTCGTCACCTTCATGCTTAAGGTTCTGAATCTTATTCCTTTTGATCTCTTCTCGATAAGTTTCAAACTCCACATCTTTCCAACCATCGTCAGAAAAATGTTCTTTGATAAACCTACTACTAAAGCCTTTCAGCCTTTCTTCGAGTTGCTGACCAAAATGCTCTACTTCAAACGACAACTCTTGGTAAAGCGTACGGTTTTCTTCTAGGCGCTGTTTGATCTGTTTTTTATTGCCCGATAACTCAGCAACAAAAGGATCCTCAAACATTCCTAGCTCGCTGAAACACAGCTCGCCATCCTCAACTGCCTTGTATAAAGACTCGAAACCGAACATGGTCGCACCATCTTCCAAAATCGCGTCAAATTGGTCGTCCAAAAGGCAAAGCGAAACGTCTCGAGATTTGTCAGATTGCTCAATAAAGCCACTAAGAGCGAATTTGATTTTCCCTGGACTCCACACCTGGCCAGACTGGCCAAGATCTTCCGCCGAGTTGATGAGAGTATCTAGGCGACTATTGTGAATTACCACCAGTGCACAGCCCTTCAACGGACCTTCCTGGCTTGCTATTTCGTCACGCAAATTAGAGATGTAGTTTTCGGTAAAGCCCGTTTCACACGCATCTTCGCTATGAAGCACTGGCACCACTTTGCAGTCTTCTAGGTCTAAATAGCTCAGCGCTACATCATTGCGAGCTTCGATCTCTCCTCCTTTTCGCGCTAAGAGCGCATCGAAAAGTCGCTGACTATTAGCATGGTCAGGAGAATTAAACTGGTAGCGATAGCCTGCGCGGATGTTTCCTTTCGCGTGCAGTAAAAACTGCTCAACCAGAAACGATTCAAATTGTTTTGCGCACATACACTGCATCTCCACTATCACTCATGCGTTCAACGTTGCCAATTCGCTCATAGAACTTAATAAGCTCTTGTTCTGTCTGCTTATCAACAAAAATCCCCCTTTGCTGTAAGCCAATTATCAGCTCATGGAAGCGAAGCCTTTCTTCCTTACCCACCACCAGGTTAGTAAGCAAAATAATGTGGTCTTGAGTGAGTACTAACACCCGACCAGAGCGACCGCGAGCTTGCACGAAGCCAGTAGCCATGTTTTCTTCAACCGCTTTAATATATTTTTTGATAGTCCCCGGACGGTCGGTTTTAGGGTCTCTGAACTGTTCTTCAGCAAGCTTCAAAGCATATTCCAACCAATCAATTGCGGTTTCTGCTTTTTCAGGTATTGCTGTTTCAAGTTTTCTGTTGTGGCGAAACATTTTTGCGTAATTTTCAATATACCCAGCTAGATCACTCCGCTCTGAACTCTTAATATCCTTTGCCAATTGCCACAAAGGTTTTTTTAATTTTTCTGGGTTTGGTTGAAGATTTTCCAGCATAGAGAGGAAGGGAAACAGCTTGAAAGACGATTCGCTAAAAAGCTTGTAACCGTGCTTTTTGATATGGATACGTTCACTGCTGGCGCGCTCATGATCCATGATGAAATACAGCGGTTTCGCGGTTGGGGCTTCACCTGTTTTCCAATCCGACAACGATAGGCTTAATTGAGCCGTGTAAGCAAAGCCATAGAATGCCAAGAAACGCTCGAACTCATCCAACAGGTATTTCGGATAACCAGTTAAAAACTCGAGGTCACGTTTAAACGCCTCTGCTATATAGGGCAAATATGGTGACTCGGTCACTTGGAAGTCCTTGTCACGATCTGACTTTGTTTTGTCTAAAAGCGTTTTAAGAAACTCCTCTTCGAGGAAGTTCAAGTTAGATTCAAATCGTTCAATTTGCTGTCCTTGAAGTAAGTTAATAAACAAGGATGCCATTCGCATGTCGCGCGTGTACTTGTTATCTTGACTCTTCTGGCTCTTAAACAACAGAAACTCAGGGGTTACCGAGAATATATTTTCATTAGTGAAATACATATCTTCAAGTACACTCCAAAATTCCTCTTCACCCAATTTATTTTGTAAGTTGTTTTTGCAATCCGCAGTAAAATCTTGGTAATTGTACTTTTCTATTTTTTTACAAAGTAATCCTCGCAGGACTAAGCCCACGACTGATGACCAGTCAAAATCATTGCCTTGCGTACGAATGGGAATGTAACTGCTCAACGTATTCTTATTTTGGAACTTATCAGCTACCGTTTGTGGCAAACCGGCCTTTATCGGTAATGTGGAATTATCGGTCGTCATTAGTGCATACCACTCACTTCAAAATAGTCACTTTCTTCTTTCACGATTTTGTAGCGCTTATCACCCTTGAGAATAAAAAAGGTCTCTTTTTGCTTAGCTACTGTCAGCATCTGTTCCAATGCTTCATCAAGTAACAAAACAGCATTTTTGTCGTGCTTGTTAGGGCGATACCCCTGCCCAATCTTGACCAAAAGCTCAAGTAGTTTGACGCTAATTGGCATTGGCTTAAGCGATTGTTCATCGACTTTCAGATACACATTGAAGGTGCCTATTTTTTCGAGTGTACTGTTTTGTATTGCTGAAAAATCGGCCTTAACTTCAAGAGACACCGCCGTTTTGTAGCCATTAAGCTCAGAAACTAAATACTCGTCTTTGTCGAGTGTTGGGGCATGACGATTACAATAGCGGTGAAGCGCTGCGATCAGCGTTTCTTTGTAGAAACTGCCAAGCAGTTTGCGCATCTTTCCTGAACCATCGAAATCACGATGTCGCATCCAGACAGATGCATAGGTTTCTACCAGATTGTTTGTGAACTCGTTTTGGATAGGCGTTACAAACTCATTGCTGAGCTCTTTGTCACCCCGAAGCAAATAGAAAAGGCGAAGAAAAGACGTTGCTTTGGTTACCTCGTAAAAACCAAGCTCGTTAATTTTAGATCTAAACGCATTGAAACGCTCATCTTCAATGCCCAGCTCATGCTGAAGCACAAACTCATCGACGGTGCGCGTGTGCAGATTACTTGGGTCAAAACCCTGTATACGGGATAACAGCTCGTTATCACTGCCTGCAAACAAGTTGTCGAACAAGTAGCCATCCGCCGCGAGCAACTGGAAAATGAAATCCAGTAACGCTCGGGCCGTGAGGAACTGATCTTTGATAAGACGGGCTTTGAGTAATAAGCCGATCAGAGATTCCTGAACTGAAGGGCGACTCAGCAGCGCATAGTTTGCCGTCAGGCGAGTATGACCTAGAGATTTGAGCTCTTTGTCATAAAGCGCATAGAAAGGATTCTCAAGCGTTTGTGCTGTCAATCTTTTTAGAAATTTTTCTGCAAAGTCTGATGCACAGCCCTCAGCATTGAAGGTGAATTTTGGATAGTCTTCAAAATCCAAGAATACGTACTGCTTTGGAATTGCTGATCGCTTACGAGAGAGAAAGTCTCTGAGCACCTTTTTGATGTCGCTATGCTCTTTGGAACCTTCTTCTGCATAATTGCCGAGCATACCAACGTTAATACCCACAACAAGTGGTTTATGACTTTGCTTGAACTGGGTGAATCTTTGATCAAGAGCTTGAATGGCTGTCTGCCTTGGATTGAAGCTGTGAGTCGCATCCAAATGGAAGTCATGAGTCACTTTGTGCTTTTGGCTGTACTGCGTCAAGATCTCAGACTTGCCATCACCACTACTTCCGCATAGGAAGATGACTTGATTGGACTTAGCAGATAGGAGTGCTTTTTTAAAATCCGCTTCTATATCTGTCATGATGTATATGTATCTCTTGAATCCGACGAGGTGATCTTGATAGTGCTCTCTCTCGGTACTGACCGCATACGGTGAAGACTTTGAGAGAATGCTGAGAGCTTGTGCAAATTTCAACGGTCATTATTCCTTAAAATAATCAGTAGGTTAAATATTACTAATAAATGCACTGTATTACTGTGATCTCAATACGAATATAGAGTGTCATCATAATGGACAAAAATCGATGAAAGAGACTGTAATTTAAATTGTGTATCTGCCTGTTTTTGATATGTTTCTCCTGTGACCTGCTCCCCGGTTGATCTTCGCATAGTCAAACGGCGTAATCCCTTTCTCCCGGTTCGCATCCAGAAAATCAGCCCACCACTGCAACATCAATTTGTGCTCATCCAGATGTTCCGCTTTATGGATATACGCCGCCCGCACCGAATTACGCTCTTGGTCGCTCATTTGCCTTTCTACCGCATCCTTCGACCATAGCCCTGACTCAATCAACGAACTACACGCCATCGTTCTAAAACCATGCCCACACACCTCCGTTTTAGTGTCATAGCCCATCACACGTAATGCATTGTTTACCGTGTTTTCACTCATGGGTTTTCTAGGATTGTGATCGCCGATAAAGATCAACTCATGATTGCCGCTGAATTGATAGATCTGTTTTAAGATCTCAATGGCTTGTCTGCTTAAAGGCACTAAATGAGGGGTTCGCATTTTTGATCCACGATGGGAGTGTTTAACCCCTTCTATCGCTTCGCGTTCAGCGGGGATCGTCCACATAGCATTTTCAAAATCGATTTCATCCCAACGAGCAAAGCGCAGTTCACTAGAACGAATGAAAACTAACAAGGTAAGTTTAACTGCAAGTTTAGTTAAAGGCCTTCTCTTATAATCATCGATGCGTTGTAAGAACTCAGGTAAGCGTTTAAGTTCTAATGCCGCTCTGTGAACTCGTTTACCTGTCGCAACTGCACCCGCCATATCTTGCGCGGGGTTATAATCGATTAAACCGCTTTGTACTACGTAACGCATAATGGCTGTCACACGCTGTTGTAAACGTGCCGCAACCTCAAGACGTCCAAAGATCTCTACGGCTTTAATGGGTTCGAGTAGATCGCGAGTTTTCAGTTCAGCAATATTGCGTTTACCAATAGCAGCAAAGATATTGTCCTCAAGGCTTTTGGGGACTCGATGGCTATGGCCTTCTGACCGCTTCTTATTCGTTGCGTGCCAATCGCGAGCAACTCTCTCAAATGTATCAAATTCTTTTTGTTGCTCTTCTTTCACTTATTTGCATTTTTCATTGGGATCAAAACCATTAGCAATTAACTTTCTCTCTGGCATCTGCAAGTGAAATATCAGGGTAAACATCCAGCACCAACATTTTGAGCCGTTGGTACAAACTATTATCGAATCGAGAAATACCAAAACGCTTATACCCACAACATGCAACAGCAGATACTTGATGTGAGTTGATTTTAGTATAGCGAGGAAGGCTAAGTGGAGGGGTAACACCCCACAAACCATAAATTTCAGGCATAAAAAAAGACGCTTTTAGCGTCTGATTTTTGGTGCCGAAGGCCGGACTCGAACCGGCACACCCGAAGGCGGTTGATTTTGAATCAACTGCGTCTACCAATTTCGCCACTCCGGCACTGAAGTGTGTCTGGAAAACCTGCCCATTATACTTGCGTGAACAACCCTCGCAACAATTATTGTTAGTTTTCAGTTTGATTGGCGAAAAAAAGTGCATTTGGGGTTTGTTGTTATCATAAAACACCATTTATAGGTTACATCAAAGTACCTATCATGAATGTTTTAATCATGATGTATCGATAAATCAATTATCTTGTATCTAAATTTACTTATTATCTTATTTCTATTTTTTATTTCTTATTGATTCTTCTTTTTAAGATCACACCATCATTATATAAATTTATTAAAACTAATTTAACTAATCGGTATGTTTTAAATTACATAACGATAAATAAAAAAAGGACCAAAACTTGGGTTAGTGTTTTGATCCAACAGTACTGCTAATAGAGGGCTTAATTTTATTTTAATGACTATAAGTTATTTTTATCATGTCATTGCCCTTTTCTTCCCTGGTGTGAGGAAGAAGGTAGTTATGTTTTATTAATATAATTTACTTCTTTATCTATACTACATATTATTGATATAAAGGATTTACTACTTTAACAAGGTAATTCTTACTACTACATAGGAAATTACTATTTAACACAAAGGTACTTATTTACTGCTTTAACGAAGGTACTGCTATCTAATATAAAGGTACTTATTTACTACTTTAACGAAGGTATTGCTATCTAATATAAAGGTACTTATTTACTGCTTTAATGAAGGTGCTACTATTTAATATAATGGTGTTGAAATATTACTACTAATATATAACTTATTTATTATTAAAGAGGCTATTTGATAATATGCCTTCTTATTACTTCACTCTATTATTGCTGTGTTATCTTTGCTCTGTAACTCTTATATTCTCAGTCTCTCGACTTGATGAAGCTATAATAAATTTAATTTCACAATCCCACAATCAGTAAATTATTACAAAATATGACACACTCTTATATTACCTTTATAAAATTTCAATAAAAAATCAAAAAACAATAAATATCAGAACAATAAACTGTAAAAGTAATAAACATAAGACTATAACACCGTTCGTTAACATTTTCTTGATATACATATCCTAACTTAATAATAAAGAAAAGCTAATAATAGGGTTAAAAACTAAGGTAAACCGAGAGAAATTGTAACTTAACGGTAATACTTACCTCATTTTTAGAGGAGAAATATGAGGGGAATGTCTTTTTATGATGCAATTTTTCTTCACTATCTTTTTCTTAGAGACAATTTGACACATTTGATGTCAACTTTTTGATAACTAACTATTGCACTGATAGACATTCTTATTTCTGATAATATAATCAAAATTTGGTTTAAAACTGATTAGAAGGCGGTGTTATGGGCATTGTTGGCTGGATTATAACGGGCATATTTGTTGGTATTATCTTAGGTGCCGTATTAAAAATGATAAAGAAAAAATAGCGCGATAAGAAAGGCACCAAATTAAAACATAAATAATCTTATGTTGATCGCATTCCTTTCACCTCACTGACTTCTGTTGAAAGTAAAAATGAAAAAACATTTTCTAAAGTATCTTATGATCCCTGTCGCTTTACTGACATTGAATGCGTGTAGCCAACGTTCGTCATTACCACCAGCGACACAACCGTCTATGTTAAATCAACAGAACAATGTGCCTGAACTGACGCAATGGCCTACAGCATTAAGCCCTAATGTACGTAATGCAAGTGCGTTGTTTGATAAATACGCTTCACAGATTTATCAAAAAAGTAATCCTCAAGGCATGGTTATTGTCATGATCAATAACTCTCAAACCTTGAACCGTTCTTTTGGGACGACAACACCTGAAAGTCGCAATACACCATCAATGAACTCACTGATCCGTATCGCTTCTATCACAAAGCTGATGACCAGTGAAGTGATGTTAAAGTTACAAGATGATGGAAAATTATTAGTCACCGATCCACTACAAAAATACAGCTACTACGGCGTAAATATCCCATTAGTTAGCGCTCAATCCCCTATCCGTCTTTATCATTTAGCAAGCCATACTAGTGGCTTCCCACGAGAACAACCTGGAGGAAAATGGGGAAGGCCTGTTTTTATATGGCCAACACATGGTGACCGCTGGAACTGGTTGAAAAAAGCAACGTTGACATCAACAGCTGGAGATCAAGCCGCTTATTCAAACCTAGCTTACGATCTATTAGCGGATGCCTTAGTGAAAGCATCTGGTAAAAGTTATCCTCAACTTTTACAACAATATGTCACTCGACCTGCGGGTATGACTAGCACCACGTTGACGCCGACTCCAGAACAATGCCAACGACTATTAGTAGGATATAAACCAAGCCCATGCTCTGACACCATTGCAGCAGCCGGAAGTGGCGGTGTGTACTCAACACCAGCCGATATGCAACGTTGGATGCAAGGCTTTTTGAGTTCTCATAATGCCATGCGAAAAGCAACGGCAAGTAAAGAGCAGTCTGTCTACTTTCCTCGTAATCGACTCTCTTCAATAGAAGGTATGGACGTTGCAGGTCGTGCTGATGGTGTAGGTTTAGGCTGGGTTTATATGGCTCCAACCAATGGCGTTCCAGCGATTTACCAAAAAACTGGCGGCGGCGGTGGCTTTAATACTTATATGGCAACCATTCCCGAATTAAATATCGGTATATTTGTGGTGATCACCCGTAAACCTAACGGCACTAAATTTAGTGAAGTCACTCAGGGGACTAATGCTCTTGTTCGTGCTCTAGCAAAAGATTTTTATCAGTGATCGCAATCCAATAACGATAAAAAAAGCGCCTTGTAAGGCGCTTTTTGTTTTTCTTGGCTGATATTACTTAGCGGTTACGCTTCATCAATAACCATAAACTTAATGTTAGGAAGAGTATTCCCGGTACTAATGCTGCAATCACTGCCGGTATGCCATAAACCAGACTTAATCGCCCTGAAACCTCATTGACGATATAGAATAAGAAGCCAAAAGAGATACCCGTTAAGACTCTTAATCCCATTGGTACTGTACGTAATGGGCCAAAAATAAATGACAATGCCATCAACATCATTACTGCAACAGAGACTGGAGCAAAGATTTTTTTCCAAAAGTTCAGCTCATAGTTTGCTGATTCTTGCCCACTCTGTTTTAAATATTTAACGTACTGATAGAGTCCGCTGATCGATAATGCATCCGGATCTAACGCCACAACACTTAATTTTTCTGGCGTTAATCGAGTTGGCCATTCAAGTGATACCTGTTTTTTACCTGTAATCTTTTGTGGATCAGTTAAATCAGATTGATCAACCTGTTTCAACATCCACGTTTTTTTATCCACATCATAGATTGCACTTGATGCATAACGTACTGTTTCTAATTTTCTATCATTACTAAAATTATACAGAGTGATACCTTGCATCTCATTTTGGCTCTTTATTCTGTTGATATGAATAAATTGATTGCCATCTTTAGCCCACATACCACGGTTAGTAGAAACTAAAGAATTACCCATGATTTTTTCAGCGCGATAGTTACGTGCGTATTGCTCACCTTGTGGTGCGCCCCATTCACCAATCAGTACGGTTAACAGTACTAACGGGATCGCGGTTTTCATCACAGAGCCTGCAATTTGCAAACGGGTAAACCCTGAAGCTTGCATCACCACTAGCTCACTACGTGTTGCCAATGCACCTAATCCTAATAATGCGCCGAGTAACGCAGCCATGGGGAAAAAGATCTGCACATCTTTAAGGATATTTAAAATGGCGTAAATACCCGCATCCAGTGTGGTGAAATCCCCTTGTCCTACTTTACGGAGTTGATCAACAAATTTGATAATGCCGGAGAGTGAAACCAGCAAAAATAACGTCATCAAAATTGACTGTAAAATAGTACGCCCGATATATTTATCTAATACACCAAACATCAGGCAACTCCTTTCTTAAAGCGAGCACGGAATTTACGCATAGGCAAGGTATCCCAAACATTCAATAAGATAGCCAAGGCAAGATAAACGCCATTAACACTCCACATTGCAATTAGCGGATCCAGTTTTCCTTTTTCACCATTAGAGTGCAATGAACTTTGTAATAAGAAGAACACCAAATAAAGCAGCATGGCAGGTAACATACTTAATACACGGCCTTGGCGCGGGTTTACCTCACTTAAAGGTACGACCATCACAGCCATAATGACAACAGAGAAAATCAAGGTTAAGCGCCAATGGAATTCAGCAATAGACTCTGTTTCATTAGAATGCCAAAGCTCAGTCATCGTTTTTTGTTCTACACGGTTACTGCTAATAGTAGATTCACGGTGCCCAATAACAGCTTGGTAGTCATTAAAATCAGTAATACGAAAATCACGTAATACAGCCGTACCTTCATAGCGAGTTCCCTCACTTAATACGACTATCTGATTCCCGTTAGGTAATTCTTTGGTATAACCTTTATCTGCCACTACGACAGAAGGACGCTGATCTTGCGTTGGACGCAACTGTGCAAGGAACACATCTTGGAATTGATTTCCTTTTACACTACCAAGATAGAGCACCATATTGCGGTCACTGGACATTTTAAATTGCCCTTCCATCAATGCAGCTAAACTTGGGTTTGCTTTAGCATCCTCAAGGACTTGCTCTTGATGTACCGAAGACCAAGGAATCAGCCAAATGACATTTCCTGCGGCTAATGCGCTGGTCAGTAGTGAGAGCAACAGTGCAGCTTGCACTAATGCTTTCTTACCTATCCCGCACGCATTCATGACGGTTATCTCACTTTCAACATAAAGTTTGCTGTAAGTCATCAGAAGGCCAAGAAAAAGGCTTAATGGAAGAATAAGCTGTGCCATCTCAGGAATTCCCAGCCACAGCAGAGAAATCACGAGGTTTGTAGGAATGTTACCTTCAACAGCAGCCCCTAAAATTTCAACCAGTTTCTGGCTAAAGAAGATAAGCATCAAAATAAATAAGATGGCTATCTGACTTTTAAGGGTTTCCCGAGCTAAATATCGAATTATAATCACGCTAGTTATGCCTGTGAAAACTTGTCTTTTTGCAGGAAAATCGCTAACTTCGTTGTATATCTATCATTTGTGCATCTCAGTTAGACATTCTTGCAGCCCAAATGATATCAAAACATGCTATAAACAGGTTCCCAATAAGAACAAGCTTATAAGTTAGCTAAATTAGTTGTGTTCAATTAATGCATTTAGCTTAACATAAAAAGTAAACTTTCTATGGGGTAGATTAATGCGGATCACTATTCTAAACGATACTTTCCGTTTTTGTCTTTAATATTCAGGAGAACGCATGGAGTTTAATGTAAAAAGCGGCAGCCCAGAGAAACAACGCAGCGCTTGTATTATCGTGGGGGTGTTTGAGCCTCGTCGTTTATCTCCGATCGCGGAGCAACTTGATAAAATCAGTGATGGCTATATCAGCGCCCTGTTACGCAGAGGTGAACTGGAAGGCAAAGTCGGACAATCATTGCTGTTACATCATGTACCAAATGTTCTCTCTGAGCGCGTTTTACTGATTGGTTGCGGTAAAGAGCGTGAATTGGATGAACGCCAGTATAAACAGATCATTCAAAAAACCATTAACACTCTCAATGAAACTGGCTCGATGGAAGCTGTATGCTTTCTGACTGAGTTGCATGTTAAAGGTCGTAATAATTACTGGAAAGTACGTCAAGCGGTTGAGACTGCAAAAGACTGCCTCTATACCTTTGATCAACTGAAAAGCAATAAAACAGAATTACGTCGTCCATTGCGTAAAATGGTCTTTAATGTACCTACTCGTCGTGAACTCCCAAGTGGTGAACGCGCAATTGCACACGGTTTAGCCATCGCATCAGGTATTAAGGCATGTAAAGATTTAGCTAACATGCCACCTAATATTTGTAATGCCGCTTATTTAGCGTCTCAAGCTCGTCAATTAGCAGACTCATCTTCAAATGTATCTACGCGTGTTATTGGCGAAGAACAAATGAAAGAGCTCAATATGAATGCTTACCTCGCGGTAGGACAAGGCTCTCAAAATGAATCTTTAATGTCGATTATCGAATATAAAGGCAATAAAGATCCTGAAGCACGCCCAATCGTATTAGTAGGTAAAGGACTGACATTCGACTCTGGTGGTATTTCTATCAAACCTGCTGATGGCATGGATGAGATGAAATACGACATGTGTGGTGCAGCAACGGTTTACGGTGTGATGCGTGTTGTGGCTGAACTCCAGTTGCCAATCAACGTTATTGGCGTACTTGCAGGCTGTGAAAACATGCCGGGTGGAAAAGCGTATCGCCCTGGTGATATTTTAACAACCATGTCAGGCCAAACCGTTGAAGTATTAAATACTGATGCTGAAGGCCGTTTAGTGCTGTGTGATACGTTAACTTATGTTGAGCGCTTCGAGCCTGAATTAGTTGTCGATATCGCAACATTAACAGGCGCTTGTATGGTGGCTTTAGGTCATCACTACAGCGGATTAATGTCTAATCATAATCCGTTAGCACATGAGTTAATGAATGCATCAGAGCAAGCAGGTGATCGCGCTTGGCGTTTACCATTAGGCGATGAGTTCTATGAACAAATCGAATCTAATTTTGCTGACTTAGCAAATACAGGTGGCCGTTTAGGTGGTGCAATTACTGCCGGTTGTTTCTTAGCGCGTTTTGCGACTAAATATAACTGGGCTCACTTGGATATTGCAGGTACCGCATGGCGTTCTGGCAAAGCAAAAGGCGCAACAGGCCGTCCTGTTTCTTTATTGTCTCAGTTCTTACTCAATCGCGCGGGTTTGAATAGCGACGATTAATACCGCATAATTATCAGGGTTAAGGTATTACCCTATTATTATGGTAAATAGAGCAGACTCCAAGAAGGGTATTGCAACGCAATACCCTTCTGTTATCGGGATATCATGAAAAACGCCACGTTTTATTTAATGGAACACCCATCAATACACGAAGATTTACAGGCTCATGAGTGGCTTGCCTGTCAACTTACCGCTGAACATTGGCGATTAGGCAAACGTATTTTGTTGGTTTGTGAGTCTCAGGCTCAAGCTGAATTGCTTGATGAGGCATTATGGACAAGAGAACCTCATCAGTTTGTTCCTCATAATCTTGCAGGTGAAGGCCCTCGTTATGGCTCTCCTGTTGAATTATGTTGGCCTGGAAAACGTGGTAATGCACCTCGTGATCTCTTGATTAATTTGCAATCGCAATTCGTAGACTTTGCCACAGCTTTCCATGAAGTGATAGACTTTGTACCTATTGATGAACAATTGAAACAGTTGGCGCGTGAACGATATAAAATTTATCGTAGCGTCGGCTTTACTTTGACAATGGCTACGCCGCCAACCTATTGAATACGTAAAGAATATGGAAAATAAATCCGCACCAAAAGAGCCATCGCTCGACACAACATATAATCCAGCAGAGATTGAACAACCTCTGTATCAGCATTGGGAAAAAAACGGCTACTTTAAAGCCAATGGCGATACAACGAAAGAAAGCTTCTGTATCGTGATCCCACCGCCAAACGTTACGGGTAGCCTACATATGGGCCATGCTTTCCAGCAGACCATCATGGATACCATGATCCGTTACCAGCGCATGCAAGGTAAAAATACCTTATGGCAGTCAGGTACTGACCATGCGGGCATCGCGACTCAAATGGTCGTTGAGCGTAAAATTGCTGCTGAAGAAGGTAAAAATCGTCATGACTATGGTCGTGATGCATTTATCGACAAAATCTGGGAATGGAAAGCGGAATCAGGCGGTAACATTTCTAACCAAATGCGTCGTTTAGGTAACTCTGTTGATTGGGAACGTGAACGTTTCACAATGGATGAAGGGTTATCTAAAGCGGTTAAAGAAGCTTTTGTTCGCTTACATAAAGAAGATCTCATCTACCGTGGTAAACGCCTTGTAAACTGGGATCCTAAATTACACACAGCGATTTCTGATCTTGAAGTTGAAAACCGTGAAGTTAAAGGATCTATGTGGCATTTGCGTTATCCTCTAGCGGATGGGGCAAAAACAGCTGAAGGTAAAGATTACCTGATTGTTGCAACAACACGTCCTGAAACCATGTTAGGTGATACTGGTGTTGCTGTTAACCCTGAAGATCCTCGCTATAAAGATTTAATTGGTAAAGAAATTATTCTACCAATCGTTAACCGTCGTATCCCTATTTTAGCGGACGAACACGCTGATATGGAAAAAGGGACTGGTTGCGTAAAAATCACCCCTGCTCACGACTTTAATGACTATGAAGTTGGACGTCGTCATCAATTACCAATGATTAATATCATGGATTTTGACGGCAATATCCGAGTCAGCGCAGAAGTATTAGACACCAACGGTGTTGAATCTGACGTTTACAGCACTGAAATTCCAGAAGCCTACCAAGGTATGGAACGCTTTGCTGCACGTAAAGCAATGGTCGCTGAATTTGAACGTCTAGGTTTATTAGAAGAGATCAAACCTCACGATTTAACCGTACCTTACGGCGACCGTGGTGGCGTGGTTATCGAACCTTTATTAACAGACCAATGGTATGTTCGCGCAGCACCTTTAGCGAAACCTGCCGTTGAAGCAGTTAAAAATGGTGATATCCAATTTGTACCAAAACAATACGAAAACATGTACTTCTCATGGATGAATGATATCCAGGATTGGTGTATTTCTCGTCAACTGTGGTGGGGTCACCGTATCCCTGCTTGGTATGACAACCAAGGCAACGTTTATGTTGGTCGTGACGAAGAAGAAGTTCGTCGTGAAAACAATATCGCTGCTGATGTCGCATTACGCCAAGATGATGACGTACTGGATACGTGGTTCTCATCTGCACTGTGGACATTCTCAACATTAGGCTGGCCTGAAAACACAGAAGCACTAAAAACATTCCATCCAACGAATGTATTAGTCAGTGGATTCGATATTATTTTCTTCTGGATCGCCCGCATGATCATGATGACCATGCACTTTATCAAAGATGAAGACGGTAAACCGCAAATTCCATTTAATACGGTTTACATGACAGGTCTTATTCGTGATGAAGAAGGCCAGAAGATGTCAAAATCCAAAGGTAACGTACTTGATCCTCTGGATATGATTGACGGTATTTCATTAGAGAACCTGTTAGAAAAACGTACTGGTAATATGATGCAGCCACAAATGGCTGAAAAAATTGCTAAACGTACTAGCAAAGAATTCCCTGAAGGTATTGAAGCACACGGTACAGATGCTCTGCGCTTTACCTTAGCGGCATTAGCTTCAACAGGTCGCGATATTAACTGGGATATGAAACGTCTATCAGGCTACCGTAACTTCTGTAACAAGCTGTGGAATGCAAGCCGCTTTGTTCTGATGAATACAGAAGATCAAGATTGTGGCTACCAAGGTGGTGAGATGACATTCTCACTGGCTGACCGTTGGATCTTAGCTGAATTTAATAATACCGTTAAAGCCTATCGCGAAGCATTAGATAACTATCGTTTCGATATCGCTGCCGGTATTTTATATGAGTTCACTTGGAACCAATTCTGTGACTGGTATCTTGAGCTATCAAAACCTGCGGTACACAAAGGTAATGATGCACAAAAACGCGCAGCACGTCATACACTGATTGAAGTGTTAGAAGGCTTACTGCGTCTTGCTCACCCAATTATTCCATTTATCACAGAGACAATCTGGCAACGTGTGAAGGAAGTTAAAGGCATTGAAGGTGAAACCATCATGCTACAAGCTTTCCCTGAGTTCGATGCTTCACTAGTGGACGAACAAGCACTTAACGATCTTGAGTGGATCAAAGAAGTTATCGTTGCGGTTCGTAATATCCGTGCTGAAATGAATATTGCTCCGGGTAAACCACTTGAAGTTATCTTACGTGGTGCCGATGACAATGCGAAACGCCGCGTTAGTGACAATATTGGTTTCTTAAAAGCAATGGGTCGCTTAGCTGATATCCGTCCATTAGCAGAAGGCGAAGAAGCGCCATTATCGGTTAATAAACTGGTTAACGGTGCAGAATTGCTGATCCCAATGGCGGGCTTTATCGATAAAGATGCAGAGCTTGCACGTTTAGATAAAGAGCTTGAAAAAGTAGAAAAAGATATCTCAACTTTAGACAGCAAATTATCTAACGATGGCTTTGTTAGCCGTGCGCCAGAAGCGGTTGTTGCTAAAGAGCGTGAACGCTTAGCGACATGCTTAAATGCAAAAGAGAAGCTAATCGCACAGAAAGCCTCTATCGCCTCTTTATAAGCACTATCGCTTTAAAGACACTGAGATTAATAATGAAAACCCGCGTTTACCGCGGGTTTTTTACTTGGTATATCCCTGTTAAAAAATAAAACCATTTTTCACTTTATTTTTTATTATTCACGGTTCTATTCTCGGTAATATGCCTTTCTCCTCCTTATTTTCACTTAAATTTAATCACTCACTAAAATATAACGCTAGAAACAAAAGGAATAAGTAAGCAAAGAGAAAGGGTTAACGGTTTACAAACACACTTAATCAATTAAGATAGTTTTTGTGGCCATCCGAGCTACTTTCAATGAAGAAGTTCCTTTCCGGTGCTCTCTCAATAAATAATCAAAAAATATTCTACTAATAAGTGAAAACGATGAGTGCAACTATGACTGCAACCCAAGCTATAACCTCAAATATTGTTATCCGAGCCATTGAAGAAAAAGATAACGCAGGTATTGCACGCGTTATTCGTGAAGTCTCGGCAGAGCATGGTTTAACTGCCGATAAAGGCTTCGCGGTTGCCGATCCAATTTTAGATACTCTCTATGAAGTTTATCATCAGCCACGCAGTGCTTACTGGGTTGTTGAAATGGATGGAGAAGTTGTTGGTGGGGGTGGTGTCGCACCACTTGCTGGTGGCGATGGCAATACTTGTGAACTACAAAAAATGTACCTTTCATCCAAATTACGAGGCAAAGGTATTGCGAAAAAAATCGTTCTGCAATCTCTTGAATTTGGTAAAGAGCAAGGCTTTAGCCGTTGCTATTTAGAAACCACAGATATCTTAAAAGCGGCTGTCGGTTTATACGAAAAACTAGGATTCGAATTTATTGATGAAGCATTAGGCAACACTGGACATAGTGATTGTGAGATCCGTATGGTGAAGCCACTTTAAGCGTTCTTGCTGTTCCCTACGTAATACAATAAATAAAATAAGCTCTACTTTACCCGCATTTTTTATGCGGGTTTTTATTAGCAGAAAATAGCATCTATTAACACAAATCCTGTTTATCAAAATGATATAAATACAGTATATTTCTATGCTTATTTTCACAATTAATTTTTTAATTAATTATTATCAAAATATTATTAATAAAATTCTTATCTTAAATTTTATTAAAACCTACAAGTTTAAATCGTTTTTCATTCCACTCTAGATAATTATATTTCCCTTCTTAAATAAAATATTATTTATCTTATTTTATATTTAAAAAAAGAGATTTTTTTATATTGCTATTTATAGCTAATTTAATATCTTTATGCAGATAAAGTCATGCATTGGCTTTTATAACTCTAAAATTTAAAAGGAATTTTTTCATGAAAAACTTTGTTAAAATTGCACTTATTGCTTCTGTAATTACTGTAATGACTGGTTGTACTGGAAGCGTATACAATAAAGAAAAAGACTGTAACTACGACTACTTACTGCACCCAGCAGTTTCTATTTCTAAAATCATTGGCGGTTGTGGCGACACAAGCAAATAAGATTTAAGAAATAAACGTATTAATAAACTACATTCTGACTTATTGTTGCTAAGAAAGGATGTAGTTTTTTCAGTTTTAAAAATAGAATCAAATAAAAATCAATTACACTAAGAGCTATTTCATCAATTATTTAAATATAGCCTCTTTATTATTCCTACTCTCTTTATTACATTCTTTTTCTTTCTTTTTCACCATCCAAAGTCATTCATTTTTTTTGAATACCATCAACAAATTCCCCCTATTTTATTCATCACGCGAACGCTTTATGATCAGCCTCATTAAGAAATCGCAATAATCTGTATTACCTCCTTCTGTGTCTTGGTTATTGCGGTTTCTTTCCTTAACTCGGAGAACAATCATGACTATCAGACAGATTAATCATATTTATTCGGCGCCAAATTCACACTGGGTAGGTAATGGCTTTCCTGTCAGCACCTTATTTTCCTATCAGGAAAATGGTGAGAAACATAGCCCGTTTCTGCTGATGGATTATGCCGAGCCAACACTATTTAAACCTGTTACCAATGCCCGTGGTGTAGGAGCGCATCCTCATCGTGGATTTGAAACCGTAACAATCGCCTATCAAGGTGAAGTTTCTCATCATGACTCTAAAGGTCATGCTGGAACGATTACCGCAGGTGATGTGCAATGGATGACCGCTGCTTCTGGCATTTTGCATAAAGAGTATCACTCTGAAAAAATGACCAAAGAAGGCGGTGTATTGGAAATGGTGCAACTTTGGGTGAATCTGCCGACAGCGTACAAAATGACACAGCCTCGTTATCAGGCACTGAAAGCAGAGGATATCCCTCATGTTGAATTATCGAATAACCAAGGTTATGTAAGAGTAATTGCTGGTAATTATGCCGATACACAAGGTGTAGCAATGACCTACTCACCGCTGAATGTGTGGGATCTGCGTTTAAATCGTGCAGGTGTTTCACATCACAGTATTCCTGAAGGTCATAATGCAATGTTGTTTGTAGTAAAAGGGGCCGCACATATCAATGACAGTGAAATTGCACGTCAACACGATATGGTGATGTTAGATAATCATGGCGATACACTGACATTAGAATCAATGGGTGACACCATTGTTTTAATTCTAACAGGTGAGCCGATTAACGAGCCTATTGCAGGGCAAGGACCTTTTGTTATGAACACACAAGAAGAGCTACTACAAGCTTTTGATGATTATGACAATGGTAAATTTGGTGTAATGGATTAATAAGATTACCTTAAAAACAATAACACCAGTCACAAAGCAACAATTTTGTGGCTGGTGCTATATTGCACTGATAAATCAGGTACAAAAGGACAACATTTAGCAAAAATTAATGTAAACGTGATGACTTATCAGACTCTTCGTCGTCGTCTTCGCCTTCACCGTCTTCATCATCATACTCTGCGTCAGGATCTTCAAAATAAGTACCCCAACCATCGTAATAAACACCCATTTTTTCAGCTAAATTCATTAGTTGCTCAACTTGAGCATCAATAAGTTCAGCGTTCAAACCACTTTCACTTACTGCATCAAAGCAAACTAAAATCTCACCTGATTCGACTTCAATTTCCTCAGGCTCAGTCACTTCGTAACCTAATTTAAAAACTTCAACGGCTGCTTTTTCTAGTGTTTCAAAATTTTCACAAGAAATATGATGCTCAATGGCATACAGTGCATCTGGATCACTGCCATCTTCCAGTAATTCTTCAATAATAAGACGTGTTTCTTCACGTTGTTCTGCTAACTCTTTGCTGTCCGCCATAATCATGCTCCGCAATAGTCTGAAAAGGTATCTTGTTCATTCTCCCACAGGCAGGATCAACACTCCATACTTAATATGATGCCCTTATCGCATACTGTTTAAATTAAAAGTTTTCCTTTAGGGGTTGATGATGAATATTTATTAATATAAATTGAATATAAATTCAATAACAGGATATCACCCATGAACCCTTTTTATCAAAAATCATTCTTACGTTTACTTGATTTTTCACCTGCTGAAATTCAACAGCTGCTTACATTGTCAGCTCAATTGAAAAAAGCAAAAAAATCAGGTCAAGAAAATCAATATCTTACTGGAAAAAATATCGCACTGATTTTTGAAAAAGACTCAACACGTACCCGTTGCGCATTTGAAGTCGCTGCATTTGATCAAGGCGCAAGAGTGACTTATTTAGGAGGCGGAAGCCAAATTGGACATAAAGAATCGATAAAAGATACCGCGCGTGTATTAGGCCGTATGTACGATGGCATTCAGTATCGGGGCTACGGACAAAAAACGGTAGATGCACTTGCACAATATTCAGGTGTACCTGTTTGGAATGGTTTAACCAATGAATTTCACCCAACACAATTATTAGCTGATTTACTGACTATCGCAGAACATCAAACTAAACCATTATCAGAAACGGTATTTGCTTACCTTGGTGATGCTCGTAACAACATGGGAAATACCATGCTGGAAGCAGCAGCATTAACAGGAATGGATTTACGTTTAGTTGCACCTAAAGCATGTTGGCCTGAAGCAGGTTTAGTTGCTCAATGCCAAGAGATTGCCAAGAAAAATGGTGGAAATATCACGCTAACTGAAAATGTAGCTGAAGGCGTTAAAAATGCTGATTTTCTTTACACTGATGTGTGGGTTTCTATGGGCGAACCTAAAGAGGTGTGGAAAGAGCGTATTGCTTTACTTAAGCCTTATCAGGTCAATATGGGTGTTATAAAATTAACCGGAAATCCAGAAGTCAAATTCCTTCACTGTTTACCCGCTTTTCATGATGAAGAAACAACGATGGGTAAAGCATTAGCTGAAGAATTTAATCTCTATGGTGGCTTTGAAGTTACTGATGAGGTTTTTGAATCAAAACACAGCATTGTGTTTGATGAAGCAGAAAATCGTCTTCACACCATAAAAGCGGTGATGGTCGCTACCCTTGCAAATCCATTCTAAAATACATAATCATGCAAAACACCTATTTTTTATTTATAAAAAATAGGTGTTTTCTTCGTTTTATCTCAAGCTTATTGATTTTTAAATTAAAAAAATTTTTTTTGCAAAAAATAAAAGCAAACGCTTGCGTGCAACTCTAAGATGCGTATAATGCGCCACAATTTGTCAGGAGGAAAGATGAAACAGCGCCTATTCCAATTCGTAACAAAAACAAGCACCTTAACTGGTCGCAAGCGCATTCTCTTTTTTCCAATAGCCCAATTTTTTAAAACCCCTCTTATTGAGGGGTTTTTTTTGGCCTATAAAAAACCATCTACCGCACAATTCATCGCCAAAGGAGAACTCTAATGACTAATCCGCTCTACCAAAAGCATATTATCTCCATCAATGATCTGGACAGGGAAGATTTGGAGTCTGTTCTTCACGTTGCTAATAAACTCAAACAGCAACCTAATAACGAATTGTTGAAAGACAAAGTGATTGCGAGCTGTTTTTTTGAAGCATCAACACGTACTCGTTTATCATTTGAGACAGCTATTCACCGCCTAGGTGCATCAGTTGTCGGTTTTTCTGATGGAAGCAACACTTCACTGGGTAAAAAAGGTGAAACATTAGCAGATACCATTTCGGTTCTTCGTACTTATGCTGATGCTATTGTTATTCGCCATCCTCAAGAAGGTGCAGCGCGTTTAGCCTCTGAGTTTGCTGGCGATATTCCAGTACTCAATGCAGGTGATGGTGCAAATCAGCATCCAACTCAGACTTTATTGGACTTGTTTACCATCCAAGAAACGCAAGACCGATTGGATAATCTCAATATCGCGATGGTCGGTGACTTAAAATATGGCAGAACAGTGCATTCACTGGCACAAGCATTGGCGAAATTTAAAGGTAATCATCTCTATTTTATTGCCCCTAAAGTGCTTGCCATGCCAGAACATATTCTTCACTTGCTGGAAGAAAATGGTGTTGAATATAGCCAGCATGAAACAGTAGATGAAGTGATGCCAGAGCTAGATATTCTGTATATGACTCGCGTACAAAAAGAGCGTTTAGACCCATCTGAATACGCAAATGTTAAAGCTCAATTTGTTTTAACGAGCGCTGATTTAGTGAATGTAAAAGATAATCTCAAAATCCTACACCCACTACCACGTATCGATGAAATCACGACAGATGTAGATAAAACACCTTACGCTTACTATTTCCAACAAGCAGGCAACGGTATCTACGCACGTCAGGCATTACTTGCCTTAGTTCTGAATAAAAACTTAGTTCTTTAATAAGGAGCACACCATGACACATGATCACAAACTAAAAGTTGAAGCTATCAAACGTGGGACTGTTATTGATCATATTCCAGCGCAGGTGGGCTTTAAAATTCTTTCACTGTTTCGCCTAACAGAGACTGATGAAAGAATAACAGTAGGTTTTAATTTACCTTCAGAAAATTTAGGTAAAAAAGACTTAATTAAAATCGAAAATGTCTTTTTAACCTCTGAGCAAGCAAACCGTTTAGCGATGTATGCGCCTCAAGCAACTGTAAATATCATCGATGATTATCAAGTCGTTAATAAGATGGCATTAAGCTTGCCAGAATTGCTTGAAGATGTGGTGCCTTGTCCTAATAGCAACTGTATTAGCCATAACGAGCCAGTACAAAGTAGTTTCCGTGTCAAAAAACTGGCCTCAGATGTTGTATTAACCTGCAAGTACTGTGAAAAAGAGTTCGAACGCCACGCGGTTATTCGTTAATTCTTTTAACTATCTGCTCGCGAGGGCAGATAGTTTTAAAGGCATTTAAATTATGCTCGAGTAATATAATAAAATTTCTAAAGCTACTTTTACTTCAGGTATTAATAGATGTAATCTAAAATAGCTACCTATCAAAATAACATCTTCTTTTTCTTTATCGTGATTATTTATAGACATCTATAGATACACTTCTCCCAAAAAGTATAAACTTTTTAAGAAAAATAGAATAATTACCTATTAAAAGCTTCAAGGCTATTTATATTAAAAATGAAAATAGCATATCCTTTCTTTTTTATGAAAAAATTTACTATAACTTCACCACTTTTATGGGCTAAAAATAGCGTCAAACCGCACTACTGCTCTTCATTTATTTTCTTTTTATAATTGCAGACTTTATGATAAAGCCTGACATCTGTCATATTGCTAACCTGAAGCGCTGGCTATAATAGCGCCACACGAATCGAATGTTAGCGTTAATCTTATAAAAACAGGAGTTCTAAATGTCTTACGAAATTAATACCGATAAAGCCCCAGCTGCGATTGGTCCTTATGTACAAGGCGTTGATTTAGGTAACTTAGTGATCACTTCAGGTCAATTACCAGTTGATCCTGCAACCGGTGAATTTGTTTCTGATAATGCAGCAGAACAAGCTCGTCAATCTTTAGAAAACGTAAAAGCAATCATTGAAAAAGCGGGTTTAACTGTTGCTAATATCATCAAAACCACTGTTTTCGTAAAAGATTTAAATGATTTCGGTACGATCAATGCTGCTTATGAAGCATTCTTCAAAGAGCATAACGCTGCATTCCCTGCTCGCTCTTGTGTTGAAGTTGCACGTTTACCAAAAGATGCAAAAGTAGAAATCGAAGTTATCGCTATCCGTTAATTTCGTCTCAATAGCAAGCCATAAAAAAGCAAAGGTCTCTTTATGAGCACTTTGCTTTTTTTATGTTCTCACTTTTTGATGAATAATTTATCACTTCTGTTTTTGGCACATATTTACAATTCAGCCAATCCCTCTTGATGCCTGACGTAGCAAAAATACCTTGATGCAGATCAGTTTTAATGAAGATTATTTCCCTTCCAATTACTATATATTGTGCTTTAATACATATCGACCTACAACATATAGTAATTATACACATCTTATCCACAATAAGCCTGAATGCTGTGCCATCACCTGTTTTTATGGGATTTGAGCCTGTGGATAAATAGTTAAGGAGCAAGATTGTGAAAACCATAGTGATAAAACGAGACGGATGTAAAGTCTCTTTTGACCAAACCCGCATCAGCGATGCTATCAAAAGAGCCGCCGTAGCTTGTGAGATCACTGATGATGATTATTGCGTATCCGTCGCTGAATCTGTTTCACAATCTCTCGCAGGACGTTCGAATGTCGATATCCGTGAGATCCAAGACGCCGTAGAAAATCAGCTGATGGCTGGTGAACATAAAGATGTCGCCAGAGCCTATATTGAATACCGTCATGACCGAGATGTTGCTCGTGAGCAACGTGGAAGACTAACTCAGGAAATCCGAGGTCTTATCGAACAAAGTGATGTCTCTATTCTTCATGAAAATGCGAATAAAGACAGTAAGGTTATCCCTACCCAGCGTGATTTACTTGCGGGTATTGTGGCTAAACATTACGCAAAATTGCATATCCTGCCAAGAGATGTGGTACTCGCTCATGAGCGTGGTGAAATTCATTATCATGATCTCGATTATTCACCGTTTTTCCCTATGTTTAACTGCATGCTAATTGACCTTAAAGGCATGTTAAACAATGGCTTTAAAATGGGAAATGCGGAAATAGAACCCCCTAAATCTATTTCAACAGCAACAGCAGTAACTGCACAAATTATCGCACAAGTGGCAAGCCATATTTATGGCGGTACAACGATAAATCGTATCGATGAAGTATTAGCGCCGTTTGTAAAATCAAGTTATGACAAACACTATAAAGTAGCGCAAGAGTGGCAAATTGCTGATAAAGAAGCCTATGCAAATGCGCGCACTGAAAAAGAGTGTTATGACGCATTTCAATCTTTAGAGTATGAAGTTAATACACTGCATACAGCTAATGGGCAAACACCATTTGTCACTTTTGGTTTTGGCCTTGGTACGTCAAAAGAAGCGCGTTTAATTCAACGATCTATTCTTGAAAATCGTATGGCTGGTTTAGGCAAAAACCGTAAAACAGCTGTTTTCCCTAAACTCGTTTTTGCCATTAAAGATGGTTTAAACCATAAATTTGGCGATCCTAACTACGATATCAAACAACTTGCACTTGAATGTGCAAGTAAACGCATGTATCCCGATATCTTAAATTACGATCAAGTTGTTAAGGTAACAGGTTCATTTAAAACGCCAATGGGTTGCCGTAGCTTCTTAGGTGTTTACGAAGAAAATGGTGAGATGATCCATGAAGGTCGTAATAACCTCGGTGTTATCAGCCTGAACTTGCCACGTATTGCTATTGAAGCTCAAGGTGATGAAGCGACATTCTGGTCGCTACTTGACGATCGCCTCGAGTTAGCGAAAAAAGCACTGATGACACGTATTGCTCGTTTAGAAAACGTCAAAGCACGTGTTGCCCCAATCCTTTATATGGAAGGCGCTTGTGGTGTTCGCTTAAAAGCAGATGATAATGTAGCTGAAATCTTTAAACATGGCAGAGCATCAATCTCATTAGGTTATATCGGTGTTCATGAAACCATTAATGCACTGTTTGGTACCCAAAAACACGTTTTTGATGATGAGACCTTAAGAGAAAAAGCTGTCGCAATTATTAATCGTCTGCGTGAAGCAACAGATCAGTGGAAAACAGAAACTGGCTATGGTTTTAGCCTTTACAGCACACCAAGTGAAAACTTATGTGATCGTTTCTGTCGCTTAGATGCAGCTGAATTCGGTATTTTACCGGGTGTAACGGATAAAGGTTATTACACCAATAGCTTCCACTTAGATGTTGAGAAGAAAGTAAATCCATACGACAAACTGGATTTTGAAGCGCCTTATCCTCCATTAGCCAATGGCGGTTTCATTTGTTACGGCGAATATCCAAACTTACAGCATAACCTTAAAGCGTTAGAAGATGTGTGGGATTACAGCTATACCCGCGTTCCTTATTATGGAACAAACACTCCGATTGATGAATGTTATGACTGTGGTTATACCGGTGAATTCTCTTGTACTAGCAAAGGCTTTACTTGCCCACGTTGTGGTAATCACAACCCAGCGAGAGTTTCCGTTATTCGCCGTGTATGTGGATATTTAGGTAGCCCAGATTCACGCCCATTTAATGCGGGAAAACAAGAAGAAGTTAAACGTCGCGTAAAACATCTGGCAAATGGTCAGTTAGGTTAAGAGTGTGAATTACCATCAATATTACCCTGTTGATGTTGTCAATGGCCCCGGTACTCGTTGCACCCTGTTTGTTGCAGGGTGCATACACCAATGTCGAGGCTGTTATAACAAATCAACGTGGTCATTAACGTCAGGCAAGCCATTTACACAAGAGATGGAAGATCAGATTATTGCCGATCTTCAAGATAGTCGAATTAAACGACAAGGATTATCACTTTCAGGGGGTGATCCTTTACATCCGCAAAATCTATCTACAATTTTGCACTTAGTAAAACGAGTCAAAGCCGAATGTCCTGAAAAAGACATTTGGGTTTGGACAGGCTATTTGCTGGCAGACTTGACCCCAGAGCAGCAAGAAGTCGTTAGTTACATTAACGTGCTGATTGATGGGAAGTTCGAACAAGAACTTTATGATCCCGCATTACTGTGGCGTGGTAGTAGTAATCAGGTGATCCATAAATTGAAGTAATACACATTGAATTAACTGGAGGATGTATGCCTTTAAGTGATAATAAATATGTAAGCTTTTCTGAAGATCATGAACTGAACTACCATTTAAAAAAATGGGGTAAAAAGCAGTCTAAAGCGAATCGAGAACAACTCGTGAAGCTAGGCGCTGAATTAAAAAAGAAACTCGGCGCTAAACATCTCCAACATACTGAAATAGATGCTGAGATAGAAAAAAATCTTTCATCATTTGAATAATATCTAAAAGCCCATTTTTATAATGGGCTTTTTTCTTTCATCATTCGTATTTACTCACCTCCGTTATCGAATACGAATCATTTTCAAAAAATAATAGTCAAAGTGATTAGTTTTGTTTTATTATTAACGCTATCAACTATTCTTTTTTATGATGATACTTAATATGAAAAGAACACTTTTTCTTTTTTTTTCAATAATTTTACTTTCTGGTTGTAACAGTACTTGGGAACCCACAGGTGCATCAGATTACACATTACAAGAAGCTAAAATGCTTTGTGAACTCGATGCGAATACTCGCTATCCTATTCGCAAAGAAGTGCTACAACGTACTGTTTATCATGATGTAGAAAAAACGTGTCGTAAAGAAGATAAATATCACTGTGGTGATAATAAAACCTACACTGAACGTGTGCCAATGACAGAAAGTTATGTTGAAGACATTAATAAACTTGACAGATACACTTTCTATACCTCATGTATGTCTTTAAAAGGATGGGAACAAAAAAATCATTATTTTTGGGAATAAAGAAAATTTAAGAAGAATAAGAAAGTTAATCACGTTGCCAATAAAGCTTGGTCCCAAAGCCCAACCGATTATTTACCATCTTAATTTCTTGCAATTGTAATTCCCATAAAGGTACATGGATGGCGGCTAATGCGACAGGAAAACGTAAACAATAATATTTTCTTGCGTTGATGTCGTCTTTACCAGTCAGTAAAGAAACAGACCCCGTGAATTGAATACCCTGTAAATCTGATACGGCAATTTCTTGTGTGCTGATACTTCCGGCAACTAATAAGTTTTCCTGCATCATTTGTGCATGGCGTGTTTTCTTTTCAGAAAGAAAAACAAGCCTCATTTGACTTTCATCAAACCAATAAAAACAATTAGCACACCAAATATCACCCAATGAACATGTTGTGCATAAGGTAAACACATGGTTGTTACGTATATATTGTTTAATTATTTTGATCGAATCTAATGAAGACATAACATACCTGCATAGAAACAAAAAGAGACGCTGTTTAGATGATAATTATATCATCAAAACGAGCGTCTTACCGCGTGTCTCTTATTACAGGTTATTTATCGGGAATAGTTAAAATTAACGATAAATTTCAGCATTTACAGTGAGGTAATCATCACCTGTAGCGCCGACAACTTTAAAGCCTTTTGCACCTTCATCTTTTGCAATTTGGGCAATCTTAGTTGTTAAACCATCTAAAGTATCGCTACCTGTGATTGTGATATACTCACCATTCACCGAAGGACTTTTTGATACGCTATCAGATGCGATTGAACCGAATGAAATAGCACTTAAAGCTAATGTAGCAGCGATTAATGTAGATTTTTTCATAATAAACTCCAAGTAAATTCTAATTTTGTTAGGTATCGCGGAGTGTCTCTCTGTGATGTGGATCATATTATGCGCTTTAGTTTAAATTTAAAATTAGCAATAATTGCTGTTCACTTTCAAAAAAATTGAATGTCTTTTTTTAAATGATAGGACTTACTGTCACAAATATTTCACAACATATTGATATATTTGATAGATTTCGTTTTGATAAAACGATAAATTACTCACTTAAAAAATTAAGAAATATTATTTATCAAAAGAGAAAATAGCACGAAAAGGAAAAATGATGACGGAGACAATGTGGTCACTCTATATTGTTAGAAATCGTCTCGGTTCCCTTTATACAGGGATCACGACAAATGTTGAGAGACGTTTTCAACAACATCAGAATGGAACGGGTGCTAAAGCACTGAAAGGTAAAGGCCCTTTATTACTAGAATTTTATTGTCAGGTAGGGAATAGGCAACGAGCTTCTCAACTTGAATACCAATTAAAGCAGTTGAAAAAGACGCAAAAAGAAAAGCTGATCATTGACCAGCCTTCAGACATTACACTGTATTTAATACAGGATAAATAAATTTAGCTAAATTGGTCAAACAATGGTGAATAGTTGACTAAACCATGGATATCATCAACATTGCCATTTTCTAACGCATAAAGCTGAAAAGCCTCTTCTGTATCAGGCCATTTGCAATGTAAGCCCTGTGACTTAGCTGGGATAAAACCTAATTTTTGATAATACTCAGGCTCCCCCAACACCACAACTGCACCGTAACCAAATTCATTTAAGCTATCTAACCCTTCATTAATCAGTTGACGTCCAATACCTTGGTTTTGGAAATCAGGTGCAACAGCAAGTGGTGCAAGTCCTACCCACTGGCAATCTTTTCCATCAATATCAACAGGTGTAAAACCGATATAGCCAATCAATTGGCCTTCATCGCTAATTGCTACCATGCCTAATGTTAATAACCCTTCTTCACGTAAATGCCCGACTAAATCAGCTTCACTACCTGTCGGAAACGCTTGGCGTAAAAGGTTATCAATTGCAGGAATATCAACGGGAATTTCAACACGTATTAGCATGAAGTTGAGCTCAGTTCATGGCTGTGCAGAGTGTCTTCTTTTTCTTCTTGAAGCCCACTTTTTACAAACTCAGCCAGTTGTAATAAACCAAAACGCAACACAGATGGCATTGAGTCTAATTCAATTGCATCCATCAGGTTCTTAACATATAACCCGAGTTCTGTATCACCCTCAATTTGTAGACGACGTTGGAAAAATAAGGTGTCAGGATCTTCTTTGCGAGCAGCAATTAAAATAAGATCATTAGCATTTCCGCTAAAGCTGACATCTTCTTTTTCTAAGCGACTAACCACTAATTTATCATCACGAACACTGATAAACCACTGTAAATGTAAGTCTCTTATCTCGACTTTTAGCCATTTCTCTTCTAAAAAGTGTAAGTCACCTTCAGCTAACGACTCACGAAACTGCCAACTTAAAAACTGTTCTAAGATGTCCCGTTGCAGAGCAAATGGGGTAACTTGTAAAGGGTAACGTAAAAAACGAGGCCCTTCTTTAACCAAATGGGTACGAATTTTGTTAAACACGTTCGGACTCCTATAAATAAAATTACGGGCTATTGTGCCAGATATAGACAGATATTCTGCGATCCTATATCAATATTCGGTTAATCCGTTGTTCACATTTTGAGTTCTTTGATTTTACTTAAGCAAAAAACAGAGTTCTCTGCCCTAAATCAAAACCTTTTTTTATCTTGCTCATTACAATTTCCGATCATTCTTAATTTCTAAAGGGAAGTGAAGATGGAATTACTGTGCCCAGCGGGTAATTTACCTGCCTTAAAAGCGGCCATAGATAATGGCGCGGATGCCGTTTATATCGGTTTAAAAGATGATACGAATGCAAGACATTTTGCGGGTTTGAATTTCACAGAAAAGAAGTTACAAGAAGCGGTTAATTATGTTCACCGCCACCAGCGAAAATTGCATATTGCAATAAACACTTTTGCTCACCCTGATGGGTTTGAACGCTGGCAAAAAGCGGTTGATATGGCAGCATCTTTAGGTGCTGATGCTCTTATTTTGGCGGATATCGCCATGTTAGAATACGCCGCAGAACGTTATCCTCATATTGAGCGCCATGTTTCAGTGCAAGCTTCTGCAACCAATACACAAGCGATTGAATTTTATCAACGTAACTTTGATGTGGCCCGTATTGTTCTTCCTCGAGTTCTATCTATTCATCAAGTAAAACAATTAGCACAAACTAGTCCAGTACCTTTAGAAGTTTTTGCCTTTGGTAGCTTATGTATTATGGCTGAAGGTCGATGCTATCTCTCTTCTTATTTAACTGGTGAATCCCCTAATACCGTGGGGGCTTGCTCCCCTGCTCGTTTTGTACGTTGGCAACAAACACCGCAAGGAATGGAGTCTCGCCTTAATGACGTACTTATCGACCGCTATTCACCTAATGAGAATGCAGGTTATCCAACATTGTGCAAAGGACGCTATTTTGTTGATGATCACTGTTATCACGCATTAGAAGAGCCTACGAGCCTCAATACTCTTTCACTATTACCAGAGTTAATGGCGATGAACATCGCATCTGTCAAAATTGAAGGTCGTCAACGTAGTCCTGCTTATGTTACTGAAGTTGCAAGGGTTTGGCGTGCAGCTATCGATCAATGCAAAAAAGATCCTCAAGGCTTTAGTACTAACCCTCGTTGGATGAATGCATTAGGAAAAATTTCAGAAGGGACACAAACGACATTGGGTGCTTATCACCGTAAATGGCAATAATAAGGATAAGAAAATGAAATATGCATTAGGCTCTGTACTTTATTATTGGCAAAAAGAAGCACTTGAAGCGTTCTATGAAAAAGCAAAACATAGTGATGCTGATATTATTTATCTAGGTGAAACAGTTTGTAGTAAACGCCGAGAAACCAAGCCTCAAGATTGGATCAACCTCGCCAAAGAAGTGGCTAAAAGTGGTAAGCAAGTGGTTCTTTCTACCTTAGCGTTATTACAAGCACCTTCTGAATTAAAAGAAATTGCTAAGTTAGTTGATAACGGTGAGTTTTTAGTTGAAGCGCATGATTTTGGCGTGATCAATATGCTTTACGAACGTCATCTTCCTTTTGTGGCTGGCCACGGGCTTAATTGCTACAACGCTTATGCGTTACGTTTGTTGCATAAACAAGGAATGATGCGTTGGTGTATGCCTGTTGAGCTTTCTCGCGAATGGTTAAGCAACCTTCTAACCCAATGTGAAACATTAGGTATTAGAGATAAATTCGAGGTTGAAGTCCTAGCTTATGGACATCTTCCTTTGGCTTATTCAGCGCGCTGTTTTACTGCTCGTTCTGAAAATCGCTCTAAAGATGATTGTGAGACCTGCTGCCAAAAATACCCTCAAGGCCGTGAAGTACTCTCACAAGAAAATCAGCAAGTATTTGTTCTTAATGGTATTCAAACACAAAGTGGCTATTGTTATAACTTGGGTAATGATCAAACATCAATGGCAGGTTTAGTGGATATTATCCGTTTATCTCCTGAATCTGATGCTATTTTTGATACCTTGCAACAATTTCGCCAAAATGAACAAGGTCAACAACCACTGACAACAATTCATCACCATGACTGTAATGGCTATTGGCGTAAGTTAGCCGGGTTGGAGTTAGTGGAATAAAAATATTTTAGCACATCATAATATGATTAAATAAAAAGCCCGTACGGGCTTTTTATTTTGGCTCACCGCGATGATGTAACCAATGTTTAAATTGGTGCGTAATATGTCTTAACTCACCATTACGTAACATACCCACCAGTACGCCTAACACGGTGTAAATCACACCTAAAACCAGCATCATCACAATATCGCCTAATATGCTTTGGAATGATAATCCCATTTGATTTATACCTGCCATGGCGTTTACTGCCCATGTAGAAGGTAGTGCAGATGAGATTGCAAATACCCAGTCAGGCATCGCTTGTAATGGCCAAATCGTACCAGAAATATAGAATACCGGTGTTGTAACAAATGCCAATGTCAGATAAATCATCTCAACACTGCGTAAGCACTCTGTAATTAACTTGCCAAGACCTAATACAGCCAATAGGAATGGGAAAGTGAGCATCCATACTTGGTAAAGGGGAGCTTCTTGGCGATAGCCTAATACCCAAGGCCATAATGCAAAGAATACGGCAGATAAAAATAACCAAATAGGAATAAGTGCAGATAACGCCCCTAAATAAACCGCTAATGGTGGCTTTCCTTTTGGCGTACTTCTCACAGCAATACTGACTCGGACACAAGCAATTAAAAGCGAGTGTTGTAATAACATGACTAATAAGCCCGGGAAAATAATTGCAGCAAAACTTACCCCTGGGTTATACATCGCTATGGTTTCACCCTGAATAGGCTTTAATAGAATTTTCGATTGTTCAACACTAAAGCCCGCATTTTGTAAAATGCGCCCATTGTAAGAATCTAATAACTGTTGATATGCCAACATCAATTCTTGTTGAATTTGCCCACTGGCAAGGCGGTTTGTAGCATCACCAAAGACCGGAACAGTGACATCTTTACCATTCAATAATTTCTTCTCGAAATCAGTTGGAACAATAATGATGGCAAAAAGCTCACGCATAATCATATCGTGACGAGCTTCATCTAAATTATCGTAATTTTTAATGCTTAATTTAGGTGTGGAATTTAATGCCCGAATAAGTGAATAACTTGCAGGGCTATGATCTTGATTAATCACTGCCACAGGTAAATCCCATAGAACTGGTTTGGCATACACCAAACTCATAATACATAGGGAAACGATAAGTAGCATCCACATCGGTTTTTCTAACATCCCCAGTAGAACGCGCTTAAAAGTTTGGAAATACATCTGCATCATGCAACACCTACCTGTAATTCCAATCGTTTAAAAATACGTTTGCGAACTAAGAAGGCGATGGCAAAAGGATAAATCAGCAAGAGCGAACAAACATATAAAATACCTTGTAGTGATACTTCTCTTAAGAAGATATCAAACATGGCATTTAAGGCGTGAGTTAATGGCTCTAAATTAGAAATAATCTGTGCAGGTAAGATCATTGAAAGCTCAGGTACAGCCATACCTGAAAATGCCAATGCAATACTCACCAACATACCTATCATACTGTATGCTGTTATTGCACTATTGGTAAATGCAAAGAGCAGTAACCCCACACTTTGAGCTGCAATAATATAGAAGAACCCCACCAACACCATATATAGCGGATTACCGTTCACCTTCGCCCCCGAAAAATGTACTAATGCCGCCAATTCAACAATTAACAAGGTTAAGAAAAACAAGGTGTAAGGGCTGAGTTTACCAATAAGGGCACAGGTGAAAGGCTTAATATTCAATAGCATATTACCGCGTGATAACGAATAAATCGTACAAGTCACGACAAATAGCTGGAGCATATGAATAGTAGCTGCAAATTGCTGATAATAAATATAGCTGCCACTGGCATTAAACAAGCTGTCATAAGAGAGCGTCACTTTTGCCAATGGAGGAACAGGTTTATTCATCTCTTGAGCTAAAACAGTGCGATATTGCGCATTAAGCTCTGCAATTAATCCACTAAAATCCTGTATTGCATAACTTCCTGCTGCATAATACAACCCGTTGTAATACATACGTGTGGTAGGTTGCTTTCCTGCTAATACCTTGCTTTCAAAGTGTCGAGGAATGGTGAGTATCGCATAATCTTTTGCACTACCAAGCCGTTCCATTGCTGTTCGAGGATTACCATCTAACGTATTTAATTGCGCATGAGAGCCTGCATTTAAGTCTCTGATCAGTGTTCTTGATAACGGGCTATTATCGTTATTGATCACCGAAACGGGTAAATTCAGCAGTGTACCTTCAGAAAAGTTAGCACTAATTAACGTGAACAACATCAATGGAAATAGCCAGCTTAGCCAGTGAAAAACGGGGCTACGTACTGCCATATGAGTTTCTCGTGAAAATGCGCTACTAAAGCCACGCCAAGCTGCCTTTACTCTCATTGTTTGTCCTTATTTATCCCAACGCCATAATGCACTCATACCGGGGCGAAGCCCTTCAATTGGCGTCACAGGATACAGTCGGATCTCAAACGTTTTTAAATCGAAATCACCCGTTGCTCTTGTCGCTCTTTTTGTTGCGTAGTCACCCATTGGAGCGATATAGCGAATTTCAGCTTCTACCTCTTTATTACCTAATGCAGGAACCGTGATAGTAATACGATCACCTTTGCGAATATCCGCTAAGATGTCTTCACGAAGGTTATAAACAAAATAAGCATCAGGAATACGAATAAGGGTAGCAAGTGGACTATTGGCATTAAAAAGTTCACCTATTTCCGCAGGAATAGGACCGACTTCACCATCTACTGGTGCTTTAACTTGTAAGTCGTTTTGTTGGATCTTCAACTCAATAAGTTGTTGTTCAGCCTGTTGCACTGCTGCGGTGTATTTATGGCGTAATTCAATGCGATCGCCATTTTTGGCTTCATCCAATTCGGCTTGAGCACCTCTGACACGTTGTGATGCAACATCACGACTACGGCGCGCATTATCCAGTTCGGTTGCTGAGACATAACCTTGGTTAGCCACAGCGCTAATACGCTGATAATCTCTTGCCGCATTTGCAGCTTCTACTTTAGCTTGAGATAAAACCGCTTCTAGATTCCGAATGCTCTCTTCTCTTGTGCCATGTAATGACAAATCTAATTGAGCTTGAGCTTGTGCTTTGGCGGCTTCAAGTGCAGCAACTTGCGCATTAAGTTCAGGGCTTTCTAATGTGATCATTAATTGCCCTTTTTTGACATCATCACCTCGCTCTATATGGCGTTCAATAACTCGGCCTTTGGCTTTAGAGGCAACAATCACTTCTGGAGCATCAACTTCTCCTTGCAATAATAAATATTGATTATGCGCGCGGAAAAGTACGGCTAATGCAATTAGTATTAGCATTAATAAAATAAGATAAATGGCTCTTTTTTTCATATAACGATTAGACCTTAATAGTGAAGTAGAACACTCACTGACAGAGTTATATTACACAATAACTCAGAATTTCTTTAAGAATTTTGTGCGCTAGATCACTGACGCAAAGGAATATTTTCTTTGATAGTGCGATTAAGTTATTCTTATATCAAACTTTATCGCCTAATTAATATCCCCGTTTTATCTGAACTTTTTATATTATTCAGATAGAAAAGAGAACGGTACTCAATACTTATGTATGAATTTGATCTTATTTTGCTGTTATTACAGCAAATGTGCGTTTATTTAATTATTGCTTGGTTTTTAAGCAAAACACCGCTATTTACGCCACTTTTACAGGTCACAATAAAACTTCCCCATAAGTTGATGTGCTATGTCATATTCTCCATTTTCTGCATTATGGGTACCTATTTTGGGCTACATATTAATGATTCTATTGCCAATACGCGAGCTATTGGATCCGTATTAGGCGGATTATTAGGTGGCCCTTATGTCGGTTTTCTTGTTGGCTTTACGGGAGGCTTACACCGTTATTCTCTTGGTGGGATGACCGCATTCAGCTGTATGGTGTCAACTATAGCAGAAGGATTAATTGGCGGATTAGTTCACCGTTATTATGTCAAACGCGGACAAATGCACCGCATATTTAATCCTTGGACTGCTGCATCTGTGACTTTCTTTGCCGAAATCATACAAATGAGCATCATCTTATTATTAGCACGACCATTTAATGAAGCACTTGCCTTAGTTAAAGATATTGCTGCACCAATGATTGTCGCAAACACCATTGGTGCGGCAATGTTTATTCGAATATTACAAGATAGACGGGCAATATTTGAAAAATACACTAGCGCTTTCTCAGCACAAGCATTAAAAATTGCCGTTTGTACCGAAGGTATTTTACGTAAAGGATTTAACCAAGATAATAGTACCCGTGTAGCAAAAGTAATTTATCAGGAATTAAGAGTCAGTGCAGTTGCCATTACAGATAGAGAAAAGCTACTCGCCTTTATTGGCATCGGCGCTGATCACCATTTACCAGGTACACCTATTTCATCGGATCAATCTAAACAAGCCATTAATAATAATGAAGTTGTTTATGCTGATGGTAATGAAACGCCCTATCGTTGCACTCTTTCCCCTCATTGCAAACTAGGTTCAACTTTAGTTATTCCGTTAAGAGGTGAAAATAATCAAGTTATTGGCACAATAAAACTTTATGAGGCTAAAAATCGCCTATTTAGTTCTATTAACCGTACTTTAGGGGAAGGGATTGCAAGTCTATTATCTGCACAAATTCTGGCAGGGCAATATGAGCGAAATAAGCAATCACTTTTGGAATCAGAGATTAAACTCTTACATGCTCAGGTTAATCCTCACTTTCTTTTTAATGCACTAAATACACTACAAGCGGTCATTCGCCGAGATAGTGAACAGGCGAAACAATTAGTGCAATTTCTCTCTACCTTTTTCCGTAAAAATTTAAAAAGACCAGAAGCAGTTGTGACATTAAGTGATGAAATCGAACATGTGAATGCCTATTTACAAATTGAAAAAGCGCGCTTTCAAGAACATTTACAGATTGATATTCAAATCCCTGAAAACTTAGCAAATGCACGTTTACCCGCTTTCTCGCTTCAGCCAATGGTAGAAAATGCAATTAAACATGGAACATCACAGTTATTAGACACAGGAAAGATTACAATTAGAGCGCATCAAGAGCATCATTTGATCATTGTTGAAATTTGCGATAATGCTGGGCTCTATCGACCTCAATGCCTATCACATGAATTAGGGCTGGGAATGAGGCTGGTGGATAAACGATTAAAATTACGCTATGGCGAACTTTATGGTGTTTTAGTCGAATGCCAACCTGATGAATACACAAAAGTGAAAATTTGCTTACCTCTAGAAAAAAGTACGGATAACGCTACCTAACAATGAATATATTAATCGTTGATGATGAGCCATTAGCTCGTGAAAACTTACGTTGTTTACTTGAAGTAGAAAAAGATATTCATATTGTTGGTGAATGCAGTAATGCGATTGAAGCTATAGGCGAGATACATCGTAAAAAACCTGATGTTGTTTTTCTTGATATCCAAATGCCTCGGATTACAGGGCTTGAAATGGTCACTATGCTTGATCCTGAACATCGCCCTTATATTGTTTTTTTAACCGCGTTTGAAGAGTATGCGATTCAAGCTTTTGAAGAACACGCTTTTGATTATTTACTTAAGCCATTAGAGCAAGAGCGTTTAACAAAAACATTAAACCGCTTACGCCAAGGTAATAAGCAAAATATCGATCTCTTAACACCACCTGAAGAGCGTTTAAAGTGCATTCCATGTACAGGGCATAGCCGTATTTGGTTAATGCCAATTGATGAGGCTGTATTCGCAACATCAAGGCTCAGTGGTGTCTATGTAACAAATAATCAAGGCCAAGAAGGCTTTACAGAATTGACATTACGGACTTTAGAAACACGAACACAATTAGTACGTTGCCATCGTCAATATTTAGTGAACATGGATTATGTTAATGAGATTATTTTTGGTGATAATGGACAAGCTGAACTGATATTACATAATAACAGCCAAATTCCTGTTAGCCGCCGATATCTTAAACCGTTAAAAGAGGCGATTGGTTTAAGCTAAGTCTTTATGGAAGGAGAAAGTGGATGGAACCTATTTATATTAAAGTTTATAAAAACTGCATTGAAATTCGTGATACTCACAGCCAAAAAAAAGCATCAGTACAGCGTGATTTCTCTCATAGTAGAATGTTAATTGGGGATTTCTATCCTGCTATTGAAGCCATTCATATCGCGCTTAAAGATCTCGGTATTAATCCATTCTCTTTGTTTTGTAAAAAAAGAAATGTGGTTATCCATCCTTTGGAAAAAATAGAAGATGGATTATCAAAAGTGGAAATCCGCTTATTTAATGAGGTCATTGCAGGTGGGTTTAATAACAAATACAAAAAAATTGTGATTAGTGCAAAACTCACTCCACTTATGGATGCAGAGGTAATTGAGTTAATTAATAAAGCCTAATAATAAAAATGCCATAAATAGAATAACACCATTAATGACGATCGTTTTTTAATCAACCTTCATTACATAAAATGCAGATAATGACATCCTTCTATTATCTGCATTTATTATAAAGAATCTTATTTTTAAACGATATTCTAACTGTTACTTATCATCTGAATACGCTTAGCTAATATTGTTGCACAAATAAAACCGAGAAAACTAAAAGCAACCATAATACTAAATACATAATTATATCCCTGAATACCCTCAAAATTATCTAATAATGAGCCATAAAGGGCATAAGCGAACATGGAAGGCATATAACCAATAATACACCCAAAGGCCATTGCAGAACCTGCGTATTGTCTTGGAGTTCCAATTTCATCCATGGGTGCAAAGAAAATAGCTCTTTGTGAAAAAATAATGGCACCAAAACCTAATGTTGCAGCCATTCCCAAATATACATTCATTGAATCATGAGGCAACATAATGAAAATGCTCATTGCAATCGCAGATAATAAGAATGTCCACTTCAAATATATTGTTGGTGATTTTGCAACTTTATCAGCTAAAAATCCGCCTAATGGTCCCCCTACCATTTTTAGTGCATATTGATTAATAATACCGTAGGCACCAATGAGGGCTATTGGTAGTGCGTAAATGTCTTTTAAAAAAGGAATAAAATAAGTTAACCCACAATAAGCGGAATAGACAAAAAAGATACTCATTGATGCTAACCATAAATTGGGACATTTTATGACATTTTTAATCCCTTCCAAAACTTGGCGATTAGCCTCGCTTGCTGAAGATGTTTCCTTCCTATCATCATTATCCACAATAAAATATGTAATTATGCCTACCATTATTGTAGCAAGAGTATAGTAAATTAATCCCGCTTGCATACCTGTTTTACCTTCACCAAATAAAACAAATATATAAAGAGCCCCCGAAGCGACGAGAACATCAACAACCCCACGCCCTGCTTCTAAAAAGCCAAACATGCGTCCTTGTTCTTCTTTATTTCCTAATAATCGTACCGATTTTAATAAAACCGGCCAATAAATAACTTCACCGAAAAATGCCATGACTCCAAATGCAATTAAATAGCCAGTAAAAGGAGGCAAGGTACTTAAATAAGCACCACATAGACCTACACCAATTAATCCTGCAGGCAATAAAATTTTCTTAGAGAAACGATCGGCAATATATAATGATGAAAATAATCCGATTGTTTGAATAATTGCATAAACAGTGAAGCCAAAACCAATCTGGGTATTAGATAATCCCCAATCATGTTGCATTGGTACATAAAATACATCTTTCATACTGGATAGTTTGAATATAGTTCCACCACCCAAAATAAGAAAACATAATTTAGTCCACTTGTTCATAATAATATTTCCTATTTTTTATAAGCAATGGCTTCTATTTCAATTAGAACATCTTTAGGTAAGCGAGAAACCTCAACACATGAACGAGCTGGATATCTTCCTGACGAGAAAAAAGAAGAATAAATATTATTAAAAACAGGGAAACTTTCTATATTTTTAATAAAACATGTCGTTTTAACGACATCATTCATTGTTGCACCAGCTTCTTCTAAAATAGCTTTTAAATTATTCATAGCTCTAAGTGTTTGAGTTTCAATATCATTTCCCATAACAGAACCATCATTAGGATTAAATGGGCAACAACCTGAAATATAAATATGATTCTCAATTTTAATTGCTTGTGAATAAGGGCCAATGGCTTCTGGTGCTGATGTAGTATTAATAATCATGAAATAACTCCAATATTTTATAAAGATGTTTATATATTAATAACAATATTTTTTTCTTAATTTCTTTAATTCATTAACAGAAACTTGCACACAACGATCTTGTGCCTCCATTAATGTTTCTAATGCCATGCGAGAAATTTTTTCTGGATAATAATATTCCAATGGTTTAATTAGCTTAGAATCAAAAGGAGGTGGTTTAACTTCAAAACTTCCACTGAATTCAAATACTCCTCCCGTCCCTTTATCCCTAGCAAAATGAGATGTATATGGAAAACAGTTTTCTAAGTTAATACGTGTTACAGGCGAATGTTCAACTAATAAGCGAAAACATTCATCGATATTAATGCTCCCTTCACCAAGAGGCATTCCTGTAATCACTGGCGTTTCATCATGGTATGTAACAATATGATCTTTAAAATGGGTACTATATGTATAAGGTGCCAACTTACTCACTGTTACAATGGGATCTTCCCACGCCATCATGCCATTACCAATATCACAATGTGCACCCACCCAAGTAGAATCAATATTCTTTACAATATTCACTATTTCATCAGCGGTCTCATCTTCATGATTTTCTATTGCAAGACGTACACGATATTTTTTTAATAATGGAACAATAGACTTAATATCTTGAATAATTTTAGGATATTGTTTCGGATTATATTGTCCACGGCGGAACATATAAGTACGTATAACATCAGCTCCAATACCTCGAGCAATATCAATTGCTTTTGTTAAAGCTTCTGGTGTTGTAAAGCGAGTGTCTAATTCACAGTAAAGATTTTTATCTTCAATTGCCTGGCGTATTTTGGCCAAATACTCAGGATTATCACTTGTTAGTACACCAAATTCTGGATGTAACCCTTCATCAGGTATGATGTTTAATTCGACCCCATCTAACCCTAATTCAGCTGCTTTATTTATAAAATCAAAAACATCCATTACACCTTGTTGAAAAAATAGGTGGTATGACTCTGTTTCAATACCTAGCTTCATAATCTTTTCCTCGAATTTCTATGCCGTGTATTTAGCCATATTAGGGGAATAAAGTATGTGCTTAGGATCATAAAACTTAACTAAGTATAAAAATATTTTACTCAGTGTAATAAAAGTATACAAAGTATGGATTTAGATAACTTTTAACGTTAGAATTACTTAACTGTAATGATGGGTAAAATTTATTATGGACCTTCCTACAAACCAAAAAATTACTGAAGAAGATCGGTATTTACTTCATTCTTATATTCCTTTTCTTGATAATCTGGGGCAATTTTTAGGTGATTATTGTGAAATAGTGCTACATAGTTTTGAGGATTTACGCCACTCTGTTATCCATATAGTTAATGGGCATGTTACTGGCCGTAGCTTAGGCGCCCCTGTTACTAACATTGCCTTAGAGAAACTCTCAAAATTCAATCGAACAGATCAAATGTGGGAGGTTTATTTCAATACCAAAAGTGTTCGCCCCTTTAAATCATCATCAACCTTAATTGTTAATAATGCAGGTACACCCATTGGTATGATTTGTATGAATTTTGCTCTTGACATGCCATTAAATGCATTAATAGATAGTTTTACTGACACGAATAATTTAAAACATGAAAATTTCTCACAAGATGTGAATAATCTTGTACAAAACCATCTAGAGCCAATTAAGAAAAGAGTTTATGGAAATAAAAATATTCCAAGTAAATATAAAAACTTAGAGATAATTAAAGAATTAGATGAAAGTGGACTTTTTGAATTTTCAGCAACACATAAAATAGTGTCTACCGAGTTAGGTATAAGTTCAGCAACAATTTATAAGCATTTAAGAAATCTAAATAAGAAATAATAAAATTTCCTTATCATGACTGCTTCTGATATAGGTTGATAACTTTTTTCATGTTGTCATCGAGGTGATAACCCACTATTTTTAGTGGTGACTAAATCCCCTCATCACGTCAACCGTCGATAAGACTGGTCATTACTATAAAAAAAGCCAGTCCACTTTTTGTGGGCTGGCTTTTATCAATTCAACTTGAAATCACATGAATCTCAAGTTCCTTATTGGTTATGAGAACTGCTACGACGACGAGGCGTACCTTCGTTACTACGACTACGGAAGTTACCGCGTTCGCCACCACGATCGTTATTACCACGACGTTGTGGTTGATCACCATTGTTAAAACGACGACCACCTTGTGGCTGACCATCACGACGACTGTTATTACGACGCTCACGGAAAGGCTGAGATTGAGCATCACCCACTAATTGCATATTCAGTGGTTTGTTCATAATACGTGTACGTGTGAAATGGCTTAATAAGTCTGTTGGCATCCCTTTTGGTAATTCGATGGTTGAGTGAGAACCATACAGTTTGATATTACCAATGTAACGGCTGCTGATATCGCCTTCGTTAGCAATCGCACCAACGATATGACGAACTTCAACACCATCATCACGACCCACTTCGATACGGTATAAATCCATTTCGCCAGCATCACGACGTTCACGACGAGGAGAACGCTCACGATCGTTATCACGACGACGATCATCACGATCGTTAAATTCACGACGAGGACGACGAACTGGATCTGGTGGCAGGATAAGCGCACGCTCACCTTGAGCCATTTTCAGTAATACCGCAGCCAGTGTTTCCATATCCAGCGCTTCTTCACCTTGTGGAGCTAATTTAGGTAACAGAGCACGGTACTGATCAAGGTTGCTAGTTTCTAATTGTTGCGCGATTTGCTGTGCAAATTTTTCCTGACGACGTTGGCTGATAAGTTCTGCATTTGGCAGTTCTACTTCAGGAATAGTCATCTTCATTGTACGTTCGATATTGCGCAGTAAACGACGCTCACGGTTATCAACGAATAAAATTGCACGGCCGGCACGACCCGCACGACCTGTACGACCAATACGGTGAACATAAGATTCTGAATCCATTGGGATATCATAGTTCACAACAAGGCTGATACGGTCAACGTCAAGACCACGAGCCGCAACGTCAGTTGCGATTAAAATGTCTAAACGACCATTTTTCAGACGCTCTAATGTTTGCTCACGCAGTGATTGGTTCATATCACCATTTAACGCCGCACTGTTATAACCATTACGCTCTAAAGCTTCAGCAACTTCTAATGTTGCATTCTTAGTACGAACGAAAATAATCGCTGCATCAAAATCTTCAGCTTCTAAAAAACGAATTAATGCTTCATTTTTACGTGCGCCGAATGTCATCCAATAGCTTTGACTAATGTCTGGACGTGTTGTTACGCTACTTTGAATGCGTACTTCTTTCGGATCATTCATGAAACGACGAGTAATACGACGAATAGCTTCTGGCATTGTTGCAGAGAACAGTGCTGTTTGGTGTTCTGCTGGGATCTTACTTAAAATGTTTTCAACATCTTCAATAAAGCCCATACGTAACATTTCATCAGCTTCATCTAATACTAAACCTTTCAGTTTAGATAAATCTAATGTGCCACGGTTTAAATGGTCTAATAAACGACCCGGTGTACCCACAACAACTTGTGGTCCTTGACGTAACGCACGTAATTGAACGTCGTAACGCTGACCACCATACAGTGCAACAACATTTACTTTTGGTAAATGCTTAGAGAAATCTTCAATTGCTTCAGCAACCTGAACCGCAAGTTCACGAGTCGGTGCTAAAACTAAAATTTGTGGTGCTTTTAATGATTCATCAAGATTGTGCAATAGTGGCAGGCTAAATGCGGCAGTTTTACCACTACCTGTCTGTGCCATACCTAAAACATCATTGCCGTTTAAAAGGAAAGGAATACATTGTTGCTGAATTGGAGAAGGCTTCTCGTAGCCTAAGTCATTCAGTGCAGTCAAAATAGGTGCTGATAAACCTAGATCAGCAAAAGTCATATCGGTTTCAGTAGTCATGTCACTGTGCCTCATTCATTATGGCAGCCAGTTGACATAACATACCGCATGGTTTGTCGGTCTTTATCATCTAAAATGTGAACTGGCTCAAATTATATTATTAAACGAACAAACAAGCCCTCATCCTATGTAGATGATGGCTTTCAAACTGATCAGAGAAATGTTCGTCAGCTATTGCTGGTCCGATTCCGCTAGGTCTTCTTGTTGGCCTAACAGTGCTAATTCCAACAATGCGTAGCGGTGCTCAACAAAGTTATGTGCGTTGTTGGCAACCGTCAGCTTGAATAACGCTTCTGCGCTATCCATGTCCCCCAGACTTAGGTAATACTTACCTAAATAGAAGTTAGTTTCACTAAGATGCTCAGCGAGCGAAGTGTTATCGGTTGAGGCTTCACGTAGTTTTGACATTAATGCTTTTTCATTAATGTTACCTAAATAAAACTCAACTATATTCCATCCCCATTGCCCCGTTTTATCCGCCTGCTGGTATCGCTGTTTTAACTGTTGTTTAGCTAAATCAGTGTTTATCTCTTTTTCGACAAGATATAACCAAAGCGAACGAATGGGGTCATTTGGATCGACCTGATAAAACGCCTGCAGATCATCCTGCGCCAATTTCAATCGGCCACCGTAGTATAAAGCGATACCACGATTAAAACGCGCATTATTGTAAGTTGGATCAAGCTCTAAAACAGAATCAAACGCTTCATAAGCAGCATCATAGTTCGCTGCTTGCGTAAAATAGATACCTAGAAAATTAAAAATTTCCAGCATATCTGGTCTTATTGAGAGCGCCATTGAAAAATCATTGCGCGCTAAAGCTCGTAAACCGAGACTATCATACAGCACACCACGCTCATATAAAAGCTGTGCGTATTCATCTTCGGTTAATGAGCGACTCGCAAGAATTTGTTCTATACGAGCCAATATCACTTCTTGTTGTAAAGAAGGTTGTAATGGAGTGGCGAAAATCGCATTCTGACGCCATTCTGGACTAGTGCTGCATCCGGAAATAAAGATGAAAACAGCAATAGAACAACCGCGCAGAAATGTTTTCATTTCTCACTCCCAAAGTCAGACCTTTCAACAAAAAGCGTTCTGGACGTCCTACTTGTCAATCATAATAAGTCTCTACCGATACCTATGTCTAGATACCGGTAGTAGAATATCATTAATTTGCAGAATCTTCAGAAGAAGTTTCTGTTGCTTCCTGCTGATTAGCTTGAGCTTCTTTCATGCTTAAGCGAATACGGCCTTGACGGTCAATTTCCAGTACTTTAACTGGAACTTCTTGACCCATTTCCAAGTAGTCACTCACTTTCTCAACGCGTTTGTCTGCGATTTGAGAAATATGAACCAGACCTTCTTTGCCGCCACCGATGGCAACGAATGCACCGAAATCTACGATACGAGTTACTTTACCGTTGTAGATGCGACCCACTTCAACTTCAGCAGTGATCTCTTCGATACGAGCGATAGCTTGTTTTGCTTGGTCGCCACTTGTTGCAGCAATCTTCACTGTACCATCATCTTCGATTTCGATAGTTGTGCCTGTTTCTTCCGTTAATGCACGGATAACAGAGCCGCCTTTACCGATAACGTCTTTGATCTTGTCTGGATTAATTTTGATAGTATGAATGCGTGGTGCAAACTCAGAAATATCAGCACGAGGTTGGCTAATTGCATCTTCCATTACGCCTAAAATGTGTAGACGTGCGCTTTTCGCTTGGTTTAATGCAACTTGCATAATTTCGCGAGTGATACCTTCGATCTTGATATCCATTTGTAATGCGCTGACACCGTTACGGCTACCCGCAACTTTAAAGTCCATATCGCCTAAATGGTCTTCATCACCCAGAATGTCGGAAAGAACAACAAAGTTGTCGCCTTCTTTCACTAGACCCATTGCAATACCTGCAACAGATTCTTTAATTGGTACACCTGCATCCATCAGTGCTAAAGAAGCACCACAAACAGACGCCATTGAAGATGAACCATTTGATTCAGTGATTTCAGAAACCACGCGAACAGTATATGGGAATTCTTCAATTGTTGGCATTACTGCTAACACACCACGTTTTGCTAAACGGCCATGACCGATTTCGCGACGTTTTGGTGAACCCATCATGCCTGTTTCACCAACAGAGTATGGAGGGAAGTTATAGTGCAGTAAGAAAGTATCTGTGTGCTCACCCATGATGTCATCAATAGTTTGAGCATCACGTGCAGTACCTAATGTTGCAGTAACCAGTGCCTGAGTTTCACCACGAGTAAACAGTGCTGAACCGTGAGTACGTGGTAATAAACCAGTGTGAATGTCTAATGCACGTACCATGTCTTTTTCACGACCATCGATACGTGGTTCACCCGCTAATACGCGAGCACGAACGATGTTTTTCTCAAGACCTGAGAAGATTTCACTGATTTCAGCTTCATCTAAAGTTTCATCTTCAGCAACTAATGTCGCAATAACGTCATCACGAATAGCTTCGATTTGTTCATAACGCTCTTGTTTTTCAGTGATACGGTAAGCATCACCAATGCGAGCTTGTGCTAATTGTGCAATACGGTCGTGTAAAGTTTGGTTGATAGCTTCTGGCGCCCAATCCCATTTCTCTTTACCCACTTCTGCCACTAATGCATTGATGTTTTCGATCACAACTTGTTGTTGATCATGACCAAATACGACCGCACCTAACATTTCTTCTTCTGATAATAAATCAGCTTCTGATTCTACCATCAATACCGCGCCTGCAGTACCTGCAACCACTAGGTCTAATTTACTAACTTTCAGCTCATCAACTGTTGGGTTTAGAACATATTGTCCATCGATAAAACCAACACGAGCACCACCGATAGGGCCATTGAATGGAACACCTGACAGCGCTAATGCTGCAGAAGCACCAATCATCGCAACGATATCTGGGTTAACTTGTGGGTTAACAGAAACAACGGTAGCAACGATTTGAATTTCGTTTAAGAAACCTTCTGGGAATAATGGGCGTAAAGGGCGGTCAATTAAACGTGCAATTAACGTTTCGCCTTCACCAGGACGACCTTCACGACGGAAGAAGCTACCTGGAATACGACCAGCAGCGTATGAACGCTCTTGGTAGTTAACAGTTAATGGGAAGAAATCTTGTCCAGCTTTAACTTTTTTCTTTGCAACAACAGTAACAAAAACAGCGGTGCCGTCCATGTCAACCATAACAGCAGCTGTTGCTTGACGAGCCATCATGCCGGTTTCTAATGAAACAGTATGTTGACCGTATTGAAATTTACGAACTGTAGGATTCAACAAAATAATATCCTTTATCTTATTGTCGCCAGATGTTTAGCGACGATGAATGATCTTTTCTCCGCTACGTCCCCTCGCGACTAATGAAAATATTAACCATTTAGCGATAAATACTTTCATTAGCCGCGCGAATTGTCGTAACTAGAGAGACTAAATAACAATCACCACATTAAAACATAACGACTAATATTAAAAATAGCACTTTCTAGTAGAAAAGGGGCCAACAGGCCCCTTTCCAATGAAACTCGCTTGATTAGCGACGCAGACCTAAGCGTTCAATCAGTGCAGAGTAACGAGCAACATCTTTACGCTTCAGGTAGTCCAGCAGATTACGACGGCTGGAAACTTTACGTAGCAGACCACGACGGCTGTGGTGATCTTTTTTGTGCTCTGAAAAGTGACCTTGCAGGTGGTTGATTTCTGCAGTCAGCAGTGCAATCTGAACTTCGCTTGAGCCAGTATCGTTAGCGTCACGACCAAATTCAGCAACGATTTGTGCTTTCGCTTCAGTACTTAGAGACATAATAAACTCCAAATTAAGTAAAATTTTCAGATAGCCAATCTCTAATTCAGCTATCCAACTCAGCCACCTAAACAGATAGCCGCATCATTCTACGCTTCAAACACTTTTAGCGCAAGATTGCTATTAAGTGTTATCTTGTACGCTATAGTCTACAACGACTCTTTTCGGAGCAACTAGGCCATCTTTAATGATAGCAAGGCCGATGAATTTTTTTTCATCGCCTTCAGTTACTCTCACCCATTCGCCTTCATTGATGTCATGATTAACCCGAACAGGCTGCCCCAGCTTGAGATAACCCGCAATAATCGTGGTTAAATTCACAACCGGAAAATGTGCAACAGCGGTATCCATAGGCAATAACAGTGCATCAAGTGCCAAGAAAGGATCTTCTTGCGCAGTTTGTGCATCCTCTATCATTGCTCTTAATTGCTCTAACGTTACCATTCGCTCTTTAGGATAATCAGCGACTTCTAATCGACGTAAGAAAATAACGTGAGCACCACATTGTAATTTCTCACCAAGATCATCAATAATTGTTCGAATGTAAGTACCTTTAGAACAATGAATTTCCAGCTCTAACTCATCACCTTCCCAGCGAATAAACTGGAGTTCATGAACGGTGATGGGTCTTGCTTCACGCTCTACTTCAATACCTTGTCGGGCATATTCGTAAAGCGGTTTACCTTGATGTTTTAAAGCGGAGTACATTGAAGGGACTTGCAATGTTTCACCGCGAAAGCTATCCAAGGCATCATCTAAAGCTTGCTGTGTAAATTGTACTGGGCGCTCTTGAATAACCTCGCCATGTGCATCAGAGGTATCTGTTCGTTGCCCTAAACGTGCAATAACGCGATAACGCTTATCTGAATCCAATAGAAACTGTGAAAATTTCGTTGCTTCACCTAAACAAATAGGGAGCATACCTGTTGCTAAAGGATCCAATGCCCCTGTATGCCCTGCCTTGCTGGCATTAAACATACGGCGGACTTTTTGGAGTGCATCGTTAGAGGAAATATCCTGGGGTTTATCGAGTAGCAATACGCCGTTAATCTCACGCCCCTTACGACGACGCCCCATTATTTGTCCTCTTTATGGCGACGCTCTTCATCGCTTTTAACGACGTTAGAAACTAAGTTAGACATACGCATACCTTCAACTAATGAGTTGTCATAAGCAAATGTCAATTCAGGCACAATACGTAAACGCATCGCTTTACCTAATAAAGAACGAATAAAACCAGCGGCTTCATTAAGTGCAGTTAAACCCTCTGCAACCATCTCTTCTTCGCTTTTTTCACCACCAGATAAGTTTAAAAAGGTGACAAATACTTTGGCATAAGCCAAATCACGAGAAATCTCAACGCCAGATACCGTTGCCATTCCAATACGGGGATCTTTGACTTCGCGTTGTAAAATGATGGCGATTTCTTTTTGCATTTCCTGAGAAACACGCTGACTGCGGCTAAAATCTCTTGCCATTTTAATTCTCCCTGACAATAGGGTATCGCCCTGATTGTCATTGTTAATTCAAATCTAAAATCAATGATATCTAAAGAGTATACATGAAGTGGTATTTAACAACCGCTTTCTCTGATTTCTTTCTTTAGAAATAAAATGTTTCTTTGATGCTATTTTACCCTGTTATTTCACTTTCATAAATTACTGAAAGGCAATCTATTTCGGTTATGTTGAAAAATGGAGAGGAAATAAAAGGGGAATACAGCAAAGAAAGGAATAAGAAGGGAGCCCTTGAGCTCCCTTTTAAAACAAGACGGACTAAATTAATCAATAGAACGTTTGATTTCGATAACTTGGAAGACTTCAATCATGTCGCCAACACGGACATCGTTGTAGTTTTTCACACCGATACCACATTCCATGCCGTTACGCACTTCGTTGACGTCATCTTTAAAGCGGCGCAATGACTCAAGTTCGCCTTCATAGATAACCACGTTATCACGCAGAACACGAATTGGGTTATTACGCTTGATGTTACCTTCAACCACCATACAGCCCGCAATTGCGCCGAATTTAGGTGATTTAAACACATCACGGACTTCTGCAAGACCCATGATTTCTTGTTTATATTCAGGTGCCAACATACCGCTCATTGCCAGTTTGATTTCATCAATCAGGCTATAGATAACGGAGTAGTAACGTAAATCAACGCTTTCTTGTTCAATGATACGACGAGCAGATGCATCAGCACGAACGTTGAAACCAAGAATGATTGCGTTAGAAGCCGCGGCTAATGTTGCGTCAGTTTCGGTGATACCACCTACACCTGAGCCGATGATTTTCAGTTTAACTTCATTAGTAGACAGTTTAACTAATGCATCAGTAATCGCTTCACAAGTACCTTGAACGTCTGTTTTCAGAACGATGTTCAGTTCAGAAGTTTTACCTTCTTCCATGTTAGCAAACATGTTTTCCAGTTTAGACTTCTGCTGACGAGCCAGTTTAACATCGCGGAATTTACCTTGACGGTATAATGCAACTTCACGCGCTTTCTTCTCATCACGAACAACTGTTGCTTCATCACCTGCAGAAGGAACGTTAGACAGACCTAAAATCTCAACAGGCATTGATGGACCAGCAGATTGAACGTCTTGGCCTAATTCATTACGCATTGCACGAATACGACCGTATTCGAAACCACACAGAACGATGTCACCTTTATTCAGTGTACCTTCACGGACAAGAATAGTTGCAACTGGACCACGACCTTTATCCAGGTAAGATTCGATAACAACACCGCTTGCCATACCTTCTTTAACTGCTTTCAGTTCAAGAACTTCAGCTTGTAAAAGAATAGCATCTAGCAGTTCATCAATACCTAAACCTTGTTTTGCAGATACATGCATAAACTGAGTTTCACCGCCCCACTCTTCTGGCAGGATGCCATATTGAGACAGTTCAGTTTTAACGCGATCTGGATCAGCTTCGTGTTTATCAATTTTATTCACAGCAACAACAACAGGTACGTTTGCTGCTTTTGCGTGTTGGATTGCTTCGATAGTTTGTGGCATTACACCATCATCTGCCGCAACAACCAGAACAACGATATCCGTTACCTGAGCACCACGAGCACGCATTGAAGTAAACGCGGCGTGACCTGGAGTATCCAGGAAGGTGATTTCACCTTTGTCAGTTTTAACGTGGTAAGCACCGATATGCTGGGTGATACCACCCGCTTCGCCTGATGCTACTTTCGTTGAACGAATGTAGTCCAGTAATGATGTTTTACCGTGGTCAACATGACCCATGATAGTTACAACTGGTGCACGAGATACTGCACTTTCTTCGCCAGTATCACGATCGCTCATGACTTGTTCTTCTAACTCGTTTTCACGACGTAAGATAACTTTGTGACCCATTTCTTCAGCAACAAGCTGTGCAGTTTCTTGGTCTAAAACCTGATTAATGGTCGCCATAGCACCCATTTTCATCATAGTTTTGATAACTTCAGACCCTTTTACTGCCATTTTGTTAGCAAGTTCAGCAACAGAAATAGTCTCACCGATAATAACATCACGGTTTACAACAGCAGCTGGCTTATTGAAGCCTTGCTGTAATGAGCTACCTTTACGTTTACCTTTCTTGTTAGTACGACCAGCAGCACGTGCTTCTTCACGATCTGCTTTTTCAGAATGGCGGTTATTTTTCTTAGGACGAGGAGCCTTAGCGTTGCGACCACGACCGCGGCCACCTTCAACTTCAGCATCACTTTCATCTTCTGCATCACGAGCATAACGTGATGTGGTTACATGATAGTCTGAGCCTTCAGTTTCTGGCGCTTTAGGTTCAGCAGTCCATTTTTCAGCATTCTCTTCAGCTAAGCGACGTGCTTTTTCTGCTGCAACTTTTGCTTCCTCTTCCGCTTTACGGCGCTGTGCTTCTTCCGTTTTACGTTTCAGTTCAGCCTGTTCAGCATTGCGACGTGCTTTTTCCTGATCTGCTGCTTTATCAGCTTTTGGTTTATCGTTTTGTTTCACTTTATCTTTTTCCGCTGCTTCGCGCTTAGCTAATTCCGCTGCTTCACGTTTTGCTTCTTCAGCTTCACGTTTCACTTTTTCTTCGGCGTCTTTCTTTGCCTTTTCAGCTTCACGTTTTGCTTTTTCTTCAGCTTCGCGCTGTGCTTTCTCTTGTGCTTCGCGCTGGGCTTTTTCTTCGGCTTCGCGATGCGCCTTTTCTTCCGCTTCACGCTGAGCTTGCTCATCCGCTTGCGCTTTTTCAACGGCGTCACGGTTCACATAAGTGCGTTTTTTGCGGACTTCGATGGCTACTGATTTACTTTTGCCACCTGTACCAGGAACACTTAACGTACTACGCACTTTGCGTTGTAACGTTAATTTTTCTGGTTGGCTGGTTGATACGTCTTTATCACGATTCAACCAAGCCAGTAAGGTTTCTTTCTCTTTTTGGGAGACAGAATCAGAGACGGTCTTCTTAATACCGGCATCAGCAAACTGCTGTACCAAACGTTCAACCGGTGTCTGAATCTCTTCTGCCAGTGATTTTACTGTTTCATCTGTCATTCTGTTCCTTCCTGCTCAGTTGTTACGCATCATTCCCAAACCAGCAGATATTACGTGCGGCCATAATGAGTTCGCCTGCGCGCTCACTATTTAAACCTTCAATATCAGTTAGGTCGTCGATACCCTGTTCGGCAAGATCTTCCAGTGTGCAGATACCACGGGCAGCTAGATCAAATGCTAAAGAGCGCTCCAATCCTTCGAGAGCTAATAAGTCCTCGGCTGGTTGGTTATCGCCTAGGCTTTCTTTTTGGGCCAATTCAATCGTTGTTAACGCGGCTTTTGCTCTTTCACGTAGAGCTTCAACGGTATCTTCATCTAGTCCGTCAATAGCCAGCAGTTCACTGATTGGCACATAAACTAACTCTTCAAGGGTAGAGAAACCTTCTTCAACTAAAACAGTTGCGAAGTCTTCATCAATGTCGAGATGCTTAGTAAATATTTCAATGGCTGCGTTTGCTTCTGCCTGATGTTTTGCATTCAGTTCATCAGCAGTCATGACGTTTAATTCCCACTTGTCATCACCACGATGTTTTTTCAGTAACTGTGCTGCCAGACGAACGTTCTGACCATTACGGCCGATTGCCTGCGCAAGGTTACTGCTTTCAACTGCAACATCCATTGTACATTTGTCTTCATCGACAACAATAGAAGCAACATCTGCCGGAGCCATTGCATTAATGACGAATTGTGCAGGATTATCATCCCACAGAACAATATCAATTCGCTCGCCGCCCAATTCGCTGGAAACGGCTTGTACACGTGCACCTCGCATACCAACACAAGCGCCCACAGGGTCAATACGCTTGTCGTTAGTTTTTACTGCGATTTTGGCACGAGAACCTGGATCACGCGCTGCAGCTTTAATTTCAATGATTTCTTCGCCAATTTCTGGTACTTCAATACGGAAAAGTTCAACCAGCATTTCAGGGCGAGAGCGTGTCACGAAAAGTTGTGCACCACGAGTTTCTGTACGTACATCGTATAAAACACCGCGTAAACGGTCACCTGGACGGAAGTTTTCACGTGGCAACATATCTTCACGTAAAATAACCGCTTCAGCGTTATTGCCTAAATCTAAAGTGATATTTTCGCGGTTCACTTTCTTCACAACACCCGTGATAATTTCGCCTAATTGTTCGCGGAATTGATCAACAACCATTGCTCTTTCAGCTTCACGTACTTTTTGTACGATAACTTGTTTAGCAGTTTGTGTTGTAATACGGTCGAAAGTAACAGATTCGATTTGATCTTCAATATAACCACCTAGTTCGATACTAGGATCTTCATATTGAGCAGCTTCAAGTGTGATTTCACGAGTTGGTTGAGTCACTTCATCAACGGCAACCCAACGACGGAATGTATCAAAATCACCGGTTTTACGGTCGATACATACGCGAACATCAATTTCTTGCTCGTATTTTTTCTTAGTTGCTGTCGCTAGTGCGGTTTCCAGTGCTTCAAAAATCTTTTCACGAGGAAGAGATTTTTCGTTAGAGACCGCTTCCACAACAGCCAGAATCTCTTTGTTCATCCTAGTTGCCTCTTCAAAACTTAAAAGTGGGGTACCAGGTTAGCTTTCTGGATGTTGCTCAGTGCGAACACTTCGTCTTTACCATCCACAGTAACCGTGATCATTTCGCCAGCGACAGACTTAATAATGCCCTGCCATTTACGGCGGTTTTGCATTGCAATTCGTAATACGATAGCGGCTTCTTCGCCGATAAATTGCTCATAATGCGTTGCAGTGAATAAAGGTCGTTCTAAACCAGGAGAAGAAATCTCAAGGTTATAAACTGTTTGAATTGGATCTTCAACATCCAGCACAGCACTGACCTGGTGGCTAACATCAGCACAATCATCAACAGTGATACCGTCTTCACTATCAATATAGATGCGCAATGTTGATTCTCGGCCACGAATAAACTCAAGACCGACAAATTCAAAGCCTAATGCTTCTACTGGTGCTGAAACCATCGCTGTTAATTTTTGCTCTAATGTGGACAAACCCACCCCCAAGGCATAAAAAAAGGGCCTATAGCCCAGTATTCTATTCTCTGATAACAAAAAACCCCGAAATTCGGGGCTTTATGCAACTGGACCCTGTAACTTGCCATTCGAAAATAACCTCTTCTTACGGCACATTCCACTCAGGATCATAATCGGTTTAACAAGATGATTAATGAGAAAAGTGCTGTATTGTTAGAAGTGGTTGCGGGGGCCGGATTTGAACCGACGACCTTCGGGTTATGAGCCCGACGAGCTACCAAGCTGCTCCACCCCGCGTTCGAAAAACGTGGCAAATTTTACGCTGATAACAAGCAAAACGCAAGCTATCTGGAATAATGGTGCCGAGAACGGGACTTGAACCCGTACGCCCGTTTTATAGGCACTACCACCTCAAGGTAGCGTGTATACCAATTTCACCACCTCGGCACTTAATGAGACTGTTATTGCGTAAAAATTAACAATCTCATTTAAATCTTTACTTAGTTTACTGCGGAATATCTGTATTTGCTGGCGCTACAGGCGCTGCTAATTGCTCAGCTTTTTTAGCTTCTTCTGCAGTCTGCTCGATAGACATCCATTTGCTATCTTCACGTACAGTTTTATTGGCACTTAGATTACCTAAAATAAGGGCAAGTACAATAAAAGCTGTCGCTAAAACAGCGGTCATACGGGTCATAAAGTTAGCTGAACCGCTTGAACCAAATACTGTACCGGAAGCACCTGCACCAAAAGAAGCGCCCATATCAGCACCTTTACCCTGCTGTAACAGGATCAGACCAACTAGCCCTGTTGCTACAATGATAAGAATAACAATGAGTGCCGTATACATTTGCGTTACCTTTTCTATGGAACTTATCGTCTTAACGATAACCTTCGATTGCTTCACCCGCTTTAGTTCAAGACCTTACTAAGCGGGTGTGAATACTAACCAAAGCTGAACTGACAAGCAAGGTTATTTTTCTACAAAGTGATTGATTGAAGAAAAAATCATCAATTAACCAACGTGCTTTACAGCGTCAGCAATACGATTTGCCATCGCAGTGACTTGCTCTTCATTTTCACCTTCAACCATGACACGAATTAAAGGTTCTGTTCCTGATTTACGCAGTAATACACGACCTTTACCTGCCAGTTCGTCTTCAACCGCTTTCGCGACTTTCTGAACTTCAGGTGTTTGTAGTGGATCGTGGCTGCCCGTAAAACGAACATTCACTAAAATTTGTGGTAATAGTTTCATACCACTGCATAAATCATGCAGACTCATGTGATTACGTACCATTGCACTTAAAACTTGTAAACCTGCAACAATACCATCACCTGTAGTCGTTTTATCTAATAAAATAATATGGCCTGAGTTTTCAGCACCTAAACGCCAGCCTTTCTCTTGTAATTTTTCAAGCACATAGCGGTCCCCCACTTTTGCTCTTACAAAAGGAATACCCAGTTGTTTAAGTGCTATCTCTAATCCCATATTGCTCATTAGAGTACCTACTGCACCACCGCGTAATTGACCTTGGCGTAACGCTTCTCTCGCAATAATGTAGAGAATTTGGTCACCATCAACTTTTAGCCCTTGATGATCAACCATGATGATACGGTCGCCGTCACCATCAAAAGCTAAACCAACATCAGCACCTTCTTCTAATACACGTTTTTGCAACATGCGAACATCTGTTGCGCCACATTCTTCGTTGATATTGATACCAGTTGGCTCACAACCAATAGTGATCACTTCAGCACCTAATTCACGAAATACGTTTGGTGCAATATGATATGTTGCGCCATGAGCACAATCGACAACCACTTTTAGACCGTTAAGATTGTTTTCATTTGGGAAAGTCCCTTTACAGAATTCAATGTAACGACCCGCAGCATCCACAATACGATTTGCACGACCAAGCTCTGCTGATTCCACACAAGTAATTGGTTTTTCCATTTCAGCTTCAATAGCTTCTTCTACTTCATCTGGTAATTTTGTGCCATCAATAGAGAAGAATTTGATCCCGTTATCGTAATAAGGGTTATGAGAAGCTGAAATCACGATCCCGGCTTCAGCACGGAATGTACGCGTTAAATAAGCAACAGCAGGTGTTGGCATTGGTCCTGTAAATGAGGCAGATAAACCTGCAGCAGCTAAACCCGCCTCTAATGCAGATTCCAGCATATAACCTGAAATACGTGTATCTTTACCAATAATGATTTTACGAGAGCCATGACGTGCTAATACTTTGCCCGCAGCCCAACCTAGTTTTAATACAAAATCAGGTGTAATTGGACTATCACCTACTTTTCCACGGATACCATCTGTTCCAAAGTATTTACGTTCGCTCATTCATTATTTTCCTTTGCAGAAAGAGTCGCTTGTACGACTTTCATCGCATCAACAGTCTCTTTAACATCGTGTACACGAATAATTTGTGCGCCTTGCATCGCTGCAATGACAGCGCATGCCACGCTACCAGCAACACGCTCTTGTGGTGGTACATTCAATAGTTGTCCTACCATTGATTTGCGTGACATTCCAGCAAGTATGGGTAGACCAAAGTGATGAAGTTCACTTAAGTGTGCTAATAATTGGTAATTATGCGCTAAATTTTTACCAAAGCCGAATCCTGGATCAAGAATAATTTGATTTTTTTCGATCCCAACATCAACACAACGTTGAATATTTTCTTGTAAAAAACGATCAACATCCATCACCACATTCTCATAATGTGGTGATTGTTGCATGGTTTTAGGGTCACCCTGCATATGCATAATACATACTGGCAAACCTGTTTTAGCCGCCGCTTCAAGTGCTCCCGGCTCTTGTAAAGAGCGAATATCATTGATAATTGAAGCACCTGCATTTGCTGATTCAGTAATGACTTGAGCTTTGGATGTATCAACAGAGATCCAAATATCAAAACGTTGACGAATAGCCTCAACAACAGGAACAACACGCTGTAACTCTTCATCAATAGAGACATCGCTTGCGCCCGGTCTAGTAGATTCACCACCAATATCGATGATAGAAGCCCCTTCAGCGATTAATTTTGCTGCGTGGTTAACTGCATCATTAAGTGAATTATGAGTGCCACCATCTGAGAAAGAGTCTGGAGTGACATTCAAAATCCCCATAACTTGAGGTGTTGATAAATTAAGTTCTGTTCCTCTAGCCATTAATTTCATTTCATTGATACCTTCATAAAAAAACCCCAGAAGCCTGGGGTTTATATTTATAGCTTACTCAATATGCATAACCCAATAAGGATTAGTGAGTATTTTTATCAGAAGGTGTATCACTTTCTGACTCAGGCTTATCTTTTGGCTCACTCGCTACATGCGTTTGCGCTGGCTGGGCAGTAGTCGTTGTACCACTATTGCCATTATTGCCTTCCCAACCTGCAGGTGGACGAACATCACGACGATTCATTAAATCATCAATTTGAGGCGCATCGATAGTTTCATAAGTCATCAGTGCATCTTTCATTGAGTGCAGAATATCAAGGTTGTCCATTAAGATCTGACGAGCACGAACATAGTTACGATCAACGATAGCTTTAATTTCTTCGTCAATTGTACGCGCTGTTTCATCAGACATATGCTGCGCTTTAGCGACAGAACGACCTAAGAACACTTCACCTTCTTCTTCTGCGTACAGTAATGGCCCTAATTTTTCAGAGAAGCCCCACTGTGTCACCATGTTACGTGCAATATTGGTTGCAACTTTGATGTCATTAGAAGCACCTGTAGAAACATGCTCTACACCATAGATAATTTCTTCAGCTAAACGACCACCGTAAAGTGTCGAAATCTGGCTCTCTAATTTCTGACGACTCGCACTAATTTGGTCACCTTCAGGTAAGAAGAAAGTCACACCTAATGCACGTCCACGAGGAATAATCGTCACTTTATGCACAGGATCATGTTCAGGTACTAAACGACCAATAATTGCGTGACCAGCTTCATGATAAGCGGTTGATGCTTTTTGCTCTTCAGTCATCACCATTGAACGGCGCTCTGCGCCCATCATTATCTTATCTTTCGCTTTCTCAAATTCGACCATTGAGACAACACGTTTATTACCACGTGCAGCGAATAAAGCTGCTTCGTTAACTAAGTTAGCTAAGTCAGCACCAGAGAAACCTGGCGTACCACGAGCTAAAATTGCTGGATCAACGTCTGGTGATAAAGGTACACGACGCATATGGACTTTAAGGATTTGCTCACGTCCACGTACATCAGGTAAACCAACAACCACTTGGCGGTCAAAACGACCTGGGCGAAGTAATGCTGGGTCTAATACGTCTGGGCGGTTAGTTGCCGCTATAACGATAATACCTTCATTACCTTCGAAACCATCCATCTCAACTAGCATTTGGTTCAGTGTTTGTTCACGTTCATCATGACCACCACCTAAACCAGCACCACGTTGACGACCAACCGCATCGATTTCATCAATAAAGATGATACAAGGTGCTGCTTTTTTAGCTTGTTCAAACATATCACGAACACGAGAAGCACCCACACCCACGAACATTTCAACGAAATCAGAACCTGAAATGGTAAAGAATGGGACTTTAGCTTCACCCGCGATGGCTTTTGCCAATAATGTTTTACCTGTACCTGGAGGCCCTACCATCAGAATACCTTTAGGGATTTTACCCCCTAATTTCTGGAAACGACCCGGATCACGCAAATACTCAACTAATTCGCTTACTTCTTCTTTCGCTTCATCACAACCCGCGACATCAGCAAAGGTTGTTTTGATTTGGTCTTCTGTCAACATGCGCGCCTTACTTTTACCGAAAGACATCGCACCTTTACCGCCACCACCTTGCATTTGGCGCATAAAGAAAATCCAAAGACCAATCAGTAATAGCATTGGGAACCAAGACACAAAAATTTGAGTCAGAAGACTTTGGCCTTCAAGTGGCTCGCCCGTTACTTTTACATTACGGTTCATTAGAGTGGTCAGCAGGTTGTCATCACGCATAGGCATATACGTGCTGTACTTTGAGTTATCTGTTTTAGTTACATTAATATCATAACCACTTATGCTGACCTCGCGTAATTGGTTATTAGTTAACTCATTGATAAAGGTAGAGTAATCCACCTTACGACTATTCGAATCGCTGGGTCCGAAGCTCTGGAATAATGACATCAAAACGACTGCAATAACTAGCCAGAGGATCAGGTTTTTCGCCATGTCACTCAAGGGATTAACCTCATATTACAACTGTGTTAACAAATAGCTTTAGGGTACTAAAGTTTACGCCCTGTGGCTACAATATATACCTCACGAGAACGAGACCGCGAAGCGTCTGGTTTACGAACTTTCACTTTCGTAAACAGGGAGCGTATTTGCCCCAGGTATTCATCAAAGCCTTCTCCCTGAAACACTTTGACAATAAAACTTCCCCCGGGAGCCAGTACATCACGACACATATCAAGCGCTAACTCTACTAAATACATGGATCGAGGGATATCGACCGCGGGCGTACCGCTCATGTTTGGAGCCATGTCAGACATGACAACCTGGACTTTGTTTTCACCTACTCTATCAAGCAATGCCTTCAACACAAGTTCATCACGAAAATCGCCTTGAAGGAAATCGACTCCAACTATAGGATCCATAGGTAAAAGGTCACATGCGATAATTCGACCTTTATTTCCTAACTGCTGTACAACATATTGAGACCACCCTCCTGGGGCTGCTCCTAAATCGACAACGGTCATACCTGGTTTAAAGATATTGTCACTTTGCTGAATTTCTTCCAGTTTAAACCAAGCACGAGAGCGAAACCCTTTTTTCTGTGCTTGCTGAACATATTTATCACTAAAATGTTCTTGTAACCAGCGGCTAGAGCTTGCCGAACGTTTCTTATTGGCCATTGCGTTTTCCAACTATCATACACTTAGCTATCAATATTTTTACTCTTTCACTCATTTAACCCCGTATTAACGACATTTTATGGTGATAAGTGAGAGATGGCGTTAGAATAGATCGTTTTCAATCCCAACAAAGCAAAAATTAATGATGACTCTTAACAAAAAACAAATTCAACACCTGAAAGGGCTCGCTCATCACCTGAATCCAGTCGTTATGATTGGTAACAACGGGCTGACTGAAGGCGTTCTTGCAGAAATTGAACTCGCTCTGGCGCACCATGAGCTTATCAAAGTCAAAATCGCAGGCGAAGATCGAGATGTTAAAAACTTGATCGTGGCAGCGATTGTACGCGAAAGCGGTGCACAGAATGTACAAGTTATCGGAAAAATTCTTGTTCTTTATCGTCCTTCAGAAGCACGTAAGATTATTTTACCGAAATAAAACTTGTATCTTTATATAAAAATGCCATAACTAACTCTATGGCAAAAAAGGCCTTTTAAGGCCTTTTTTATATTACCACAGGATAGCAGGCTAGTTTTCTATAGAAACGTAAAATTATAAATTAAATGTATTCTACGTTTAAAACTTCGTATTCGACTTGTCCACCCGGTGTAGTGATAACAACGACATCATCTAACTCTTTACCAATCAACCCACGCGCAATCGGTGAGTTAACAGAAATTAAGTTTTCTTTAATGTTAGCTTCATCATCACCAACAATGCGGTAAGTTTGCTCTTCTTCGGTTTCAACATTTAACAGCGTCACTGTTGAACCAAAAATAATTCGACCATTGTTATTCATCTTTGTAACATCAATGACTTGAGCATTTGATAATTTTGCTTCAATTTCTTGTATACGACCTTCACAGAAACCTTGTTGCTCTCTTGCAGCATGATATTCCGCGTTTTCTTTTAAGTCTCCGTGTTCACGAGCTTCAGCGATAGCGGCAATAATCTCGGGACGACGAACACCTTTTAAATATTCCAGCTCTTCGCGTAATTTTTCTGCACCTAGAACTGTCATAGGGATCTGATTCATGTGTTAATACCTCAATACTATTCCTAATAAAAAATAGGTATCATCCTGATTTTTTATACTAACAACACAGAGAAAAGGATCTATTTACTCTTCTCAAGACAAAAAAAGACACAGGCAACCTTAAATTGGGCCTGTCTCTACATATATTCGGTGAATGAGGGGACGCTATTATATTCCCAACTCATGCTGTTGGGACGTAAACTAAACCTCCCAGACTTAAAACTAAATCTAACACAACAGACGCATTGCTTCACGCCTTATCTCTCTTTATAAAGAGATAAACAGACTTTTTCCGATAATGAGCTAATCCTGCTTGTTACCGTTTACTTTTGCCCTCATTGCCCTTTAGTATTAGCCTCTGGCAATCAATACTGTAACGTTACACGCTATAGTCACGGATAGAGAAATTATGCGCTTACTATCAACATTTCGACGGATACTCTACACATTAAGTATCATCAGTTTTTCAACCCAAGCGATACCTGTTGAAAACTACACATCCCTTCTCCCCGAAGGAACTCAAGTAGGTTTAATTACTCAACCCGTTGGCGCTGCTTCTCCTAACCTTAATTATCATGCCGATCAATTAGCACTTCCAGCAAGTACTCAAAAAGTGGTGACTGCACTTGCGGCATTACTTCAATTAGGTGGAAACTATCAATTTACAACAACAATGGAAACAGAAGGTAAGATAAAAGACAATCAGCTTATTGGTGATTTGATCTTTCGTTTTACAGGCGATCCTACATTAACTCGCCAACAATTAAGAGCAATGGTTGCCGTATTAAAACAATCAGGTGTTACAAAAGTGCATGGTAATTTGCTTATTGATACTTCTGCTTTTTCAAGCCATGACAAAGCACCCGGTTGGGTTTGGAATGATCTAACTCAATGCTTTAGTGCCCCACCTAGTGCTGCTATTGTTGATAAAAACTGCTTTTCTGTCTTACTGCAAAGTGGCAAAAAAGAAGGTGATATTGCCACAATACGTAAAGCCTCTTTCTATCCTGTAACCGTTTTAAGTGAAGTTGAAACTTATGAGAAAGGCTCAACTCGTACCCGTTTTTGTGAATTAGATGTCACTGTTCGTGATTTAAATACCTATGTAATCACAGGTTGTATTCCTAAACGTGACGATGCAGTCCCTTTAATGTTCTCTATCCAAGATGGTGCTCATTGGTCTGGTACAATTTTAAAAGAAGAGTTACAGCGTGCCAATATTGAACTTGATGGATATGTCAAACGTCGATCTCAACTAAAAGCGCCAGTTACTGTACTAGCACAGACACAATCAAAACCATTACATAACTTACTGACTACCATGCTAAAAGAGTCTGACAATATGATTGCAGACACCGTATTTAGAACTATTGGCCGTGAGTATTATGGCGTTGCAGGCACTTGGCGCTCTGGCGCAGAAGCAACCCGTGCTATTTTAAAACAAAAAGCCGGTATTGATTTAGGAAATACTGTTATGGTTGATGGCTCTGGCCTTTCTCGTCATAATCTCATTTCACCTGCAACCATGATGCAAATCCTTCAATACATTGGACAACATGAAAGTGAATTAAATTTTATTACCATGCTTCCCCTTGCAGGACATGACGGTACATTACAGTATCGAGGCGGTTTTCATGAAGCGGGTGTTGATGGCAAAGTTTCTGCCAAAACAGGGTCATTAAAAGGGGTTTACAATCTTGCGGGCTTTATGACCACGGCAAACGGACAAAAAGTGGCGTTTGTACAATACGTTTCGGCGTATTCACCTCCTACACAGAATCGTAATGCTGGACGTGCTTATTTAGTGCGTTTTGAAACAAATCTGTATAAAGATATGTATAACAACCGCTAGATTTACACCTAATAATATAAGTAATAGATATGAAAAACGCCTGACTAATCAGGCGTTTTTTATTTTAATCACAATTAGAATGATGATTAGCGTTGGTAGATAAACTCAATACCTTCGTCGTCATCTTCATCCCAATCATCATCATTTTCTTCTTCGAAATCAGGGTTTTCAAGCTGTTCTTTGTGGTAATCATCCCACATAAAGTCAACTTTTCCTGGCTCTGCCTTAGTTGCAACAATATCTTGCTCACGCGGAGTAACATTCAGGAATTCCATGATATTCCAGCAAAGTTTTTTCACACCTTCCTGGTTGATGGCCGCTATCATGTAATAGTTTTCATCCCAACCCAGCGCTTCAACAATTGCTTTTGCCTTCTCTTTTGCTTCTTCAGCATCGAGAAGATCAACTTTATTGAACACTAACCAACGTGGTTTTTGTGCTAATTTTTCGCTGTATTTCTCTAATTCAGAGATAATAATTTTTGCATTTTCCACAGGATCCGATCCATCAATAGGATCAATATCGATCAAGTGTAATAATACACGACAGCGTTCTAAGTGTTTTAAGAATTGGATCCCAAGACCTGCACCATCAGCAGCGCCTTCGATTAATCCGGGAATATCTGCAACCACAAAGCTTTGGTGATTATCCATGCGCACCACGCCTAAGCTTGGTACTAATGTTGTAAATGGATAATCAGCAACTTTAGGTTTTGCTGCTGATACAGCGCGAATAAATGTGGATTTACCCGCATTCGGCATACCAAGCATCCCCACATCAGCTAATAACATTAGCTCTAATAGGACTTCGCGAGATTCACCTGGCGTTCCCATTGTACGTTGACGTGGAGCACGGTTAACCGATGATTTAAAACGAGTATTGCCTAAACCGTGGAAGCCACCTTTAGCAACCATCTGCTTTTGGCCGTGAGCAGTTAAGTCAGCAATGACTTCATTTGTTGCTAGATCACGGACACGCGTTCCGACAGGAACACTGATAGTAATATCTTGACCACGCTTACCAGTACAGTCACGACTGTGACCATTTTCACCACGTTCTGCGCGATAGGACTTTGTAAAACGGTAATCAATTAAGGTGTTAAGGTTTTCGTCTGCAATCATATAGACATCACCACCATCACCACCATCACCACCGTCTGGTCCCCCGTTAGGGATATATTTTTCGCGACGAAAGCTTACACAGCCGTTACCACCATCGCCCGCGACGATTAGGATCTTGGCCTCATCAACAAATTTCATGATTTTACTCCGTATAGTAGCCATTAACGTGCTGGATGGCCGAAATTACCCAGAGATGGCCTTTTTTAAATATAAAAAGCCCCGCAACATATTTGCAGGGCTTTTGACTCGGTGCTTAAAGGACCAGTAATTATTCAGCTTCGATGCTGATAAATTTACGGTTGTTTGGACCTTTAACTTCGAACTTAATTTTTCCGTCAGCTAATGCAAACAGGGTGTGGTCACGACCACAACCAACGTTAGTACCTGCATGGAACTTAGTACCACGTTGACGAACGATGATGCTACCTGCTAATACAGCTTCACCACCGAAACGTTTAACACCCAGACGTTTTGCTTCGGAATCACGACCGTTACGAGTCGAGCCGCCAGCCTTTTTATGTGCCATTGAACTACTCTCCTAAACCTTAAGCGATACCAGTGATTTTAACATCAGTAAACCACTGACGGTGGCCCTGTTGTTTACGGCTGTGTTTACGACGACGGAACTTAACAATCTTAACTTTATCGCCGCGACCGTGAGCAACCACTTCCGCTTTAACTTTAACGCCCGCAAGGATTGGAGCGCCAATTTGAATGTCATCGCCATTAGCGACCATCATTACAGTATCAAACTCGATTGTTTCGCCAGTAGCTACTTCCAGCTTCTCTAAACGAATAGTTTGACCTTCGCTGACTCGGTGTTGTTTACCACCACTTTGGAAAACCGCGTACATATAAACTCCGCTTTCCGCACACTCCCAATATGTATAATTTGAGTGCACAATTAAAATATTCACATAGGGCGCGAATTCTACGCAAATTTAGTGCCGATGACAAGTACAGATCGCAAACTAGCGTTAAAAAAAAGAGTTTTTTACACGATATTTATTTCAGCCATTTTTAAAGTACAATCTAAATTATAAGAGAGTAAAATCTGTGGCATGATCATTTTTATTAATAATAACGCGCTCATTGGCGAGCCAAAGTCGAAAAAACATGAATTTAGAATCTATTATAAAACTAACATCCGCTGATATGGCTGCGGTAAATGAGGCAATCCTTTACCAGCTTAATTCAGATGTTTCTTTGATAAACCAACTTGGTTACTACATCATTAGTGGTGGTGGTAAAAGGATCCGACCAATGATCGCAGTGCTCACTGGACGAGCATTGGACTATCAAGGTGACAAACATATCTCGGTCGCAGCGCTTATCGAGTTTATTCATACTGCAACGTTGTTACATGATGATGTTGTTGATGAATCTGATATGCGCAGAGGAAAACAAACGGCAAATGCTGTCTTCGGAAATGCAGCCAGTGTCCTTGTTGGCGACTTTATTTATACACGATCCTTCCAGATGATGACGGATCTTGATTCAATGCGTGTATTAAAATTAATGTCTAGCGCCACCAATGTGATCGCTGAAGGTGAAGTTTTACAATTAATGAATTGTAACGATCCTGACATTTCTGAAGATGACTATATGCAAGTTATCTACAGCAAAACAGCTCGTCTGTTTGAAGCGGCTTCTCATGCATCAGCCATTCTTTCTGGTGCGACACCTGAGCAAGAAAAAGCATTCCAAGATTATGGTCGTTATCTTGGGACTGCTTTCCAGCTCATTGACGATTTGCTTGATTATGATGCAGATAACAACCAGCTGGGTAAAAATACTGGTGATGACCTTGATGAAGGTAAACCAACGTTGCCATTACTTCATGCTATGCATAATGGCAATGAAGAAGAATCCCAATTAATTCGCCAAGCCATTGAACAAGGTAATGGCCGCCATTTATTGGATACTGTTTTAAATACTATGAAACAGTGTGGCTCTTTGGAATATACCCGTCAAAAAGCAGAAGAAGAAGCAGACAAAGCGATTGAAGCTTTATCAATTATACCTGACTCACCGTATAAAGATGCGCTTATTGGGCTTGCTCACGTCGCTGTACAACGTCAATCATAACTTTGATGTATAAACCCTCGTAGTTATGTAAAGAAGCCCGCTAGAGCGACTACGTCGATTCTGGTGGGCTTTTTAATTTATTGAGCACTTCTTCGTTTTCTCGTTCGATAGCATCCTGATTATCCGCATCAATATAGCTAATGAGCTTTGCCAGCCCTTCACGTAGTACGAATTTCACAATCTTTTCTCGTTCCGATTTTGTCAGTTGATAATAAGCTTCAACCCAAATCAAAAAAGCATCCTGACGTTTTGATAAATACTCAGCCGGAGGTTCATGTGCAGCAAGCACACTAATCACCTCATCAGGTAGACTTTTTACGGAATACTCGACAGCTTTTCCCTGCACGCCACGTTTACGACGGTTTTCCCATCCTTCACGACGCGCCATCAAGTTAACTCCCTGCGGTGAGTTAGGTAACCCCGCAAGCCCCACTAATTCTTTCGCTGTATACCATTCTTTTTTCATGATCTCATCTCACATTCAACTAAGAGGTTAGTCAGATAGATATCTGTTGCGGATAACCCAATAATAGATTCTTTAAAATCGCTTAATCATTGACGACTTTTTCTAAAAAACTTCTAATACCATCCCGCAATATCAGCTCTGTTAATGTTTTTTGTTCACCATCATTTAGTTGTTGGAATGCTTTCACCCAGATAACGAGTGGCTCCTCTTTTTTATTTAGTTTGTAATGTGCTAATGGCTCATAAAGTTCTAGAGCAATTAAAGTTTTTTCTGGTAAACAAGAATAATGATATTCAACACCACTACCTTGCTTATTTTTTACATTTTGTTTTTGCCAAGACTCTCGTCTCGCTTTCGAATTTACACCTTGTGGTGATTTAGGTAATCCACCTATACCCGTCAATTCCTTTGCCGTATACCACTCTTTTTTCATTATGTTTCTCTAAAATTGTTATCAACTTCAAAAAAGAAATTATTAAGAAAAAAATCAGAAATCTTTTTAGAAAAATAATGTTATTTTATTTTCTAAATAATCAGTTTAAATGCTTTAGGACATTTCTAATAAACTGTTATTTATACCACTAACACAGCAATCAATTTTATAGAAAAAGGATTAAAAATGATTTCAAGGAAATCTGATTGGCATCCTGCCGATATTATTGCCGCACTTAGAAAACGAGGAACAACACTTGCTGCCATCTCTCGCCAAGCAGGGTTAAGCTCTTCAACACTCGCTAATGCGCTGTCACGCCCTTGGCCTAAAGGAGAGAAAATCATTGCTGATTATCTTGGTGTAGCTCCTAGTGAAATTTGGCCTAGCCGTTATTTTCATCCTGAAACAGGAGAATTACTTGAACGAAAGATTCGTACCAAAACTAATAATTAACTAATAATTACAGATATTATAATTAATAAAAAAAACCGCTGATATAGTATCAGCGGTTTTTATTTAAATTTGCATTATTTTTATAGAAAAAAAAGTATTTCTTTATTTATTAATAAATTCTTCACCAAGAATTATATCTTTTTTCAATACATCTAACATGCCATTAAGAGATTGCTTTTCAAAATCACTTAATTTACCAATAGATAAATATTCCTCTACACCGTTTTTACCTAAAAGAATAGGTTGGGCAAAGAAACGGGCATATTCTCCGTCGCCTTCTGTATAGGTGCATTCAATAACATTTTTCTCGCCATTTAGAGCGCGAATTAATGAAAGACCAAAACGAGCGGCAGCTTGGCCCATAGATAATGTTGCGGATCCACCACCTGCTTTTGCTTCAACAACCTCAGTACCTGCGTTTTGAATGCGTTTAGTCAGTGCTGCAACTTCGTCATCAGTAAATGAAACGCCGTCAACTTGAGATAATAGAGGAAGAATAGTCACACCAGAGTGTCCACCAATCACAGGAACGTTAGTTTTTTGTGGATCTTTACCTTTTAGTTCAGCAACAAAGGTATTGGCGCGAATAATGTCGAGAGTGGTGATACCGAAAAGACGTTTTTTATCGTAAACGCCTGCTTTTTTAAGCACTTCTGCTGCGATAGCGACGGTTGTATTCACTGGGTTAGTAATGATACCGATAAGTGCTTTCGGACAATTTTGTGCAACCTTTTCAATTAAGTTACGCACGATACCTGCGTTAACATTGAAAAGATCTGAACGATCCATGCCTGGTTTACGAGCAACGCCCGCAGAAATCAGAACAACGTCAGCGCCTTTTAGCGCAGGAGAAGGATCTTCACCCGCAAAACCTTTTACAGTAACTTGAGTTGGGATATGACTTAAGTCAGCTGCGACACCCGGTGTGACGGGAGCGATATCATATAAAGAGAGTTCACTACCAGCTGGAAGCTGATTTTTAAGAAGAAGTGCCAGTGCCTGACCAATACCACCTGCTGCACCGAGAACTGCTACTTTCATTCTGATACTCCTTAGTTTACGAGATAGTGGAACGCCTTCGAGATACTCACTATTACGCAATTCACTTTTTAAAAAAACAATTATTTAACAGCAACATTGCATAATAAGGCATTTTTAGTGAAAAATAATACTTTGGTTATTCTAAACAAATTGCTTATCTGTTAATGAGATAGTGGACACCCTTTTGATAAATAATTTCAATAAATATGGCAAAGTGTTAAGTACACCATCATCCTTATGATAATCATTTAAGCTTATCATTTATTTAACAAATACTTTACTTTCTTTAAGCTATCACATTCACGTGCTGTAAATAAAATTTTTTTGCAGTACATTCTACTTTACAATTTTGAGGAGGCTATCACTCGCATTTCTTCGTCTTATGTTGCATAAAAATTCACTTCTCTGCATAATACACAGGTTATTGATAACTCACTAAAGGTGAACTATGCGCGTTCCTTCTAAGCAAGAAGACTTGGTTAAAGCGTTTAAAGCCCTGCTGAAAGAAGAAAAATTCAGTTCACAAGGCGAGATTGTGACTGCATTACAAGAGGCTGGATTTGATAATATTAATCAGTCCAAAATCTCTCGTATGCTAACAAAATTTGGTGCAGTAAGAACCCGTAACGCCAAAATGGAAATGGTCTATTGCCTTCCTACTGAGCTTGGCGTACCAACAGCAAGCAGCCCATTAAAAAATCTGGTACTCGATATCGATCATAACCATTCTGTTGTGGTGATAAGAACGAGTCCAGGTGCGGCACAACTTATTGCACGTTTATTAGACTCATTAGGCAAAGCAGAAGGTATCCTTGGCAGTATTGCAGGTGATGACACTATTTTTTCAACACCGGCACCGGGATTTTCTACGGAAGAATTACGAGACGCTATTCTGAATCTTTTTGATCAAGAATTATAATTAGCCTTTCTACAGCTTCAAAAAATAAGCCACTGAAAATTCAGTGGCTTATTTATTTTTAATACTGACTATCAGAATCTTTAGGCTGTGCTAATTTTGCGAGCAGTTTTCCATGAATACCCCCAAAACCACCATTGCTCATAATCAAAATATGATCGCCCGCTTGAGCTTCTTTCGCAATCATATCGACTAATGTATCCAGATCTGTACTCCAGCGAGCAGGTTGCACACAATGCTCTGCGATATCACTTACTAACCATTGAATATTAGGTGGCTGGAATAAAAAGACTTCATCAGCACGGCCTAATGCAGGTGCGATATCATCCTTGCTAATTCCCATTTTCATGGTATTTGAACGAGGCTCTAGCACTGCAATAATACGAGCTGTTCCACCGACTTTACTGCGTAACGCTTCAAGCGTTGCCAAAATCGCTGTGGGATGATGTGCAAAGTCATCATAAACACTGACTTGATTAACTTCACCACGTAACTCTAAGCGACGACGCGCATTAATAAATTTATCTAATGATTCACAAGCATCCGCAGGTAAAACACCAACGTGGTGCGCTGCAACAATCGCCATTAAGCCATTTTGCATGTTGTGTTCACCAGAAAGTCCCCAACACACCTCTCCGACTCGCTCACCTTTGTGGAATACCTCAAAATGACTACTGTCATTACTGAGTTTTTTAGCTTGCCAATCTCCAGTTTCACCTGTGAATTCTTGTTCACTCCAACATCCCATTCCAATGGTCTGTTTTAAATTCATATCGTTATCAGGCATGATGATTTTTCCAGTACCCGGGACGATACGAACTAAATGATGAAATTGTTTTTGAATTGCCGCTAAATCATCAAAAATATCAGCGTGATCGAATTCAAGATTATTTAAAATCAATGTGCGTGGAGAGTAATGAACAAATTTAGAGCGTTTATCAAAAAAAGCACTGTCATATTCATCTGCTTCAATCACAAAGAAAGGGCTTTCACCTAACTGTGCAGATACTTGGAAGTTACCCGGTACACCACCAATTAAAAATCCCGGTTTATAACCACAGTCTTCTAAAACCCAAGCCAGCATACCCGCTGTTGTTGTCTTGCCATGAGTTCCGGCAACGGCTAACACCCAGCGTTCAGGTAAAATATAATCATGTAACCACTGAGGGCCAGAGGTATAAGGCAAACCTTTTTCAAGTACAGCTTCAACACAAGGATTTCCTCGTGTCATCGCATTACCAATAATCACCATGTCAGGGGCAGGTTCTAATTGTTTTGGGTCATATCCCTCAATCAGTTCAATTCCCTGATTTTCTAATAAAGTACTCATGGGTGGATAGACATTAGCGTCTGAGCCTGTGACTTTATGTCCCTTTGCTCTAGCGAGAATGGCAAGACTTCCCATAAAGGTGCCACAAATACCAAGAATATGAATGTGCATGAATTTCTGTCCAATAGCATGAAGTTGGTCACTATTCTAACGATCAAAAAGCAGATAAGAAACGGATTAACCTTTGAATCATCCGATTCTTTGGCTAAACTTGCCACCACCAAGGAGATTTTCTCTCCTTTTTTACTTTACCCACTCACATTCAGGACCTGCGTCATGAAAACATTAGGCGAATTTATCGTCGAGAAACAACAAGATTTTCCCCATGCAACTGGTGAACTTACTGCATTGCTTTCAGCAATTAAGCTTGGGGCTAAAATTATCCACCGTGATATTAACAAAGCTGGGTTAGTCGATATTCTTGGTACTAACGGTGTTTCTAATGTTCAAGGTGAAGCCCAGATGAAACTGGATCTTTACGCGAATGAGAAACTAAAAGCTGCATTAAAAGCGCGTGGTGAAGTTGCGGGTATCGGATCAGAAGAAGAAGATGATATTGTTATCTTTGAAGGTGATCGTGCTGAAAATGCTAAGTATGTTGTACTAATGGATCCTTTAGACGGTTCGTCGAATATTGATGTAAACGTTTCCGTCGGAACAATTTTCTCTATTTACCACCGTATTACACCAATTGGTCAATCTGTCACTTTAGATGACTTCTTACAACCAGGTCATCGTCAAGTAGCAGCAGGCTATGTTGTTTATGGCTCATCAACCATGTTAGTTTATACAACAGGTTGTGGTGTTCATGCCTTTACTTACGATCCATCTTTAGGTGTATTCTGTTTATCTCATGAAAGCGTACATTTTCCACCAACAGGAAATATGTACTCAATCAATGAAGGTAACTACATCAAATTCCCATTAGGCGTAAAAAAATATATTAAGTATTGCCAAGAACAAGACGCAGCAACAAATCGCCCTTATACCACACGCTATATTGGTTCTTTAGTTGCTGATTTTCACCGCAACTTACTGAAGGGGGGGATTTATATTTATCCAAGTACTGCAAGTCACCCTACTGGTAAATTACGTTTACTCTATGAATGCAATCCAATGGCGTTCTTAGCCGAACAAGCTGGCGGTAAAGCAAGTAACGGTAAAGAGCGTATTCTAGATATCGAACCAACAGAACTTCACCAACGTATGCCTTTCTTCGTAGGCACTAAATCGATGGTTGAACAAGCTGAAAGCTTTATGGCGCAATATCCAGACGAAGAATAATCCATTCGTTTGGCACTAACATAGATAAACCGGACTTCTTATTCGTCCGGTTTTTTCATCTTTGAAAATAGTGCTTCCTTTTATTTACTGCTTATTTTTACGTCAGAACTCAACATGTTCGGCAAAAAACGGGTATTGTTAAAAACTTTTCGCTATACTACAGGCCACGTAAAATTAATTTTTTTATAGGAAATTTTTTATGAGCCTGAATCATGTTCCTGCTGGTAAAGAACTACCAGAAGATATCTATGTTGTTATTGAAATCCCAGCAAATGCTGATCCTATCAAATACGAAGTTGATAAAGAAAGTGGCGCACTGTTTGTTGACCGTTTTATGTCAACTGCAATGTTCTACCCATGCAACTACGGTTACATCAACAACACGTTATCTTTAGATGGTGACCCAGTAGACGTTCTGGTTCCAACTCCATATCCATTACAACCAGGTTCAGTTATCCGTTGCCGCCCTGTTGGCGTACTGAAAATGACTGACGAATCAGGTGAAGATGCGAAACTAGTTGCAGTACCACACACTAAACTGAGCAAAGAATACGATCACATTAAAGATGTGAACGATCTGCCAGAACTGTTAAAAGCACAGATCAAACATTTCTTTGAACACTACAAAGATTTAGAAGCTGGCAAATGGGTTAAAGTTGACGGTTGGGAAGGCGTAGAAGCCGCTAAAGCTGAAATTCTGTCTTCTTTCGAACGCGCTAAAAAATAATCCTTTAGTAAATCAAGATATTACAAGGCAAATAACACCCTAGTATTAGGTTTATTTGCCTTTTATTTCTTCATCTTTTAGCTCCCTATTTTCAGTTAAAAAGTGTGCCTTTAAATTTAATAAATTAAAATCCACTTTCTTCCCTACTTGTTCTCACATCTTATGTTCTCTTTTGTTCATCATAGATAAATTACCCTCTTTAAATCACAAATATTAACTTTCGCATACTTTCAAAAACACCTTCGATTGGTTTCATGTGATCAATTCAAAAGAAATTGAAGATTTTTTAATCTATGTTACTACCATATCTAATGAATAAGAGAGGTTAAAATGTCTATAACACGTCGAGATTTGTTAAAGGGTGCTGCCGTGGGTGCGACAGGATTATCACTGGTTTCACCACTGTCTGCATTATCCTCATCAACAAAAGAGTATATAACCCCATTAAATACACCTAAAAACCCTAAGAATATTTTAATTATTACCGCAGACCAATTAGCAAAGCGAGGTATCTCTGCTTATGGCAACAAAGAGGTAAAAACTCCCGTTATCGACTCGATTTTAAATACGGGAACAAGTTTCCATAATGCGTATTGTGCTTATCCCTTATGTGCTCCTTCAAGGGCTTGTTTTTGGACTGGAAAATTACCACACCAGACAGGCATTATTTCCAATGACAGTCCAAACATACCAGAAACAATGTCCACATTAGGAACGTTGTTTTCACAAGTGGGATATGAGTGTAAACATTTTGGAAAACAGCATGATTATGGCTCATTAGAAGGATTTGATTGTGCACCTCAAATAGAAAAAGAATTTAATGCTCACCCCGCCTTTCCTGTTGATTATGATACGAAAGAAGATGTGTATTGTTTAGAAGAAAGCCTGAAATATATCAATTCACTCCCCAAAAGAGAGGAAAAAAAGCCATTTTTATTAGCCGTTGAATTTAATAATCCACACAATATAAATGGATGGACAGGAAATTTTGCGGGTGAGCATGGTGACATCGAAAATATCGGACAATTGCCACCTTTACTTGATAACTTTGACACTGCCGATGACCTTAAAAATAGACCTAAAGCTATTCAATACGCTTGCTGTACACATAACAGAGTTATGCAATCAGGGAAATGGAATGAGAGAAATTTCCAGCAATATCTCAAAGCCTATTACTATTTTACTGAATTGGTAGATAGTTATATAGGACAAGTTATCAATGCATTAAAAGAGAGTGGGTATTGGGAAGATACGCTTATTGTCTTCTTCTCTGACCATGGTGATGCAATGGGAGCACATCGATTAGTCGCTAAAATGAATTGGTTTTATGAAGAATCGACAAATGTGCCTTTTGCATTTTCAGGCCCGGGTATTCAATCTGGCGCTTTAAAACATGAATTAACATCCCTTTGTGATTTATTACCCACTCTCTGTGATTATATCGGAATTGATTACCCTAAAAATATTTATGGTCGCTCTCTGTACCCATTATTAACCGGAAAGACAGTGAAAGAATGGAGAAATAGTGTCATTTGTCACTGGAATACTGACCGAAATGTCGATGTCCAACCAGCTAGAATGTTAAGAACAGAAAACTTTAAATATATTATTTACAAAGAAGATGAAGAAGAAGAACTCTACGATATGGTTAATGATCGAGGTGAAACCCAAAACCTCAGTCACCATCCTGATTATCAACAAATAAAAAAAGAATTACGGATCAAATTAGACAATGAAATCCGAAATAATTCAGATCCTTTTTATATTCAAGAAGTAATTATTAATAAAAAATGGCGTAGCCATGAAGTGGGATATCAACACCATACAGGTGAAACAAGTATTCAAGTTTATCAGAAAAAAATTAGACCATTATTGGCTGAAAATGAAATAGATAAAGCGAGACGAATGCGACTTAATTTATATAAAGAAGCACGCCTCTCTTATATCTGTGAAAAATAAACATTTAGTTATTTCTCATATAAAAACGGCTCGATATCACTATCAAGCCGTTTTCAGACACCTTTCAGTAAGAGGTAAATTTAACCGATTACTCTTCTTCGTGACGTTTTAGCCAGTCACCGCATTTTATTTCACGTAAACCATCAACAGGCTTTTGATAAAGATAGATCCAAGCACTACCATAAGGCGTTGAAATCAGTTGGCGCTTGTAATCCTGATCGTTCTTTTTCAATTCATCGAGCTCTGTCAAGATAGAAGGCGTTATTCGATAGACTTCGCACTCTATCTCCCCTTCACCTTCAATAACTGCAGGATAAAACCCTAAATCATAGAGTTTATATCCCACTAACTTATGCTCACCTAAAAGCTGTGCATAGGTCATCCAGTGATGGTTACCTTGGTTTTGCCGTAAACTACCATAAACAATAATTCGCATATAATTTAAAACTCAAATTGATAAAGCAGATCTATTGCCTGATTCATACCAGACACTGCTTGTAAATACAACCTGGGCATCAAGCGATAACGTAAAGTTAACGTCGCTAGCGAATCAAATATACCCACTCCATACTTCACTTGTAGATCGTTTGTGATCTTACCGCTGACCACAACTTGTGAGTTATCCCCTACACCTTGTGTATCAAGCGCTAAATCAGAAACACCAAAGGTTTCACCAATACGTCCTACAAGCTGACCACTTTGACCAACACCTAATCCTATCAGCATTGCCGTCATTTGTGATGAATCCGCATCACCACTTTTATCTAACCCTTCACCTCTTAGCAAGTAGGATAACGCTTCTTGCTGTGTAAAAGCGGGTTCAGAGAAAATTTCAACTTTAGGTTTATCTGCAAGCCCTGTCACCCGAACACCAGCAATCACATTATTTGCCGTATTTTCAGGATTACGAATAGCTTCAATATTTAAGTAAGGTTGATCAACTGGCCCTGAGAACAAGATTTGTCCCTTACGAACTTGCAGATCTTGCCCATAAGCTTTGAATTCGCCTTTTGGAATATCTATCTGACCGTTTAAACCTAGTCCTTGTTTACTCTGATTGACTTTAAGCGCTCCCGTCAATCTAGCTTTAAGCCCAAATGCGTCCAGTGTCACATCATCGCCAATATTAATGGCTAAATTACTTTGAATTGGAATCGATGTCTCTTTTGGTACAATCGGCTGCAAGTTTTTATCCAGCATCACTTCATCAGAAGAAGCGGATACTGCTGACTCTGGTAAGTCTTGAACAACGATACGTGCCCAAGGAATATCAATACGTCCATCTAGTTTTAGTAAATCAGGGCGAGCCTCAAACACTAAATCAGGATTAACATCAATACGTACCATCGGAGGTAATGCAACACGTAGCTTATTGCCATTTGCAGCTACTACTGCGTGCCATGCATCTAATTTACGCCAATCGGCATTACCAGTAAGATTTAAGTAACCTTCAGGGGTTTCGATTCGACCGCTTAAATCAGACGTCGCACCATTAAATTGAACATCAACATTCCCTTTCGTAATATCAAACGGGATCCAGTGCCCAACCACTTTTAATTGATTGATACCAAATTGACCAAATAGCAGTGGTGATTGAGCATTTCCGCCTAAACGTAATTGCGCACCAACACGACCTTCAGCTATTTCACCTTTACCTAAGAACGGTTTGATTAAATCTAATGTCAGATTATCAATATCCACCGTACCTGATAGCTGGCGCTTTTTCTCGAGATCTGCAACATGCACATTCCCTTTAATATCACCATTGCCTGCAATACTAATCAGCCATTGTAATGTTGCTTTGCCGTTGTTAACGCCTGCGTTTAAGGAGATAGCATCAAAATCAATAGGTAAAACAGTGCCTTCAATATTTTGTTTTACTGCAACACCTTGCCCTTTTAGATTTACCGATGCTTTCGGTAATCCACCTTTTGAGTTCCATGTTGCGGTGGCATCACCAGTAAATACACCTCGGACAGAAGTCTCTGGTGGTAAGAAAGGTTTGATCATAGCAAGATCAAAACGCGTCAATGTAATTGCCGCAGATCCGCTTTCACCCACAGTTATCGCTTTAGGAACACAAACTTGTGCATTTGGGTTTACCCAACAGTGAGAGCCAATGGTGACTTCTTGCTTTTCTACCAACAAATTCAACGCCATGGCTTTATTTAAACGCCATTCACCCACTGGAGTATCAAATGCCGTATTATTTAGCGTTCCTTTCCATTGCTGTTTTTCTTTATCGAATGAACCCGCTAATGTCAGCCCACCAGAAACTGGCTCACCATCCATTTTTAGTGTCAGTTTATGCTGTTTTTCTGTACCAGCAGCATCCAACGTTAAATTGCGAATAACTAAATCGGCTTGTTTTAACTGACGAGCAGTAATAGCGAGTTTACCACCAATTTCTTTATCCGCTTGAACATCACCTTTGATGGTGATGGATTCGACACCGACTTGATCTTGCCATTTAATGCCGTGAGCGTTGATATCAGCAATAATCTTAGGTGTATTAATATCACCCCGAACATTAACTTTGCCTTTAATAACACCCGCTAATCCAGGTACTAAACCATTTAATCCTGGAGCGTTGATATTGGCATCTAATGCCCATTTATCACCTAAATGCCCTTCAATATCGAGGTTATTTTTACCCAAGATCAGTTTTAACTGGGGAATATTCCATTGGCCAGAATCATTACCATAAGCATTACCTCTCGCTTTGATAAGATTGTTTTTGATATTGCCATCTAAGGTAATTTCAGGCACACGTAATTGCCAACTTCCACCATACAGGCTACCTGTTGTGGCAATGCGTCCATCTAATTTCGCTGGCATATCAGGGTACTGTTTTGCCGTATTAATTCCTGAAATAGAGAGCAATGCATTCCAGCTAATTGCCTTACTCCAATCAGCAACACCCGTAATATCAGCATGACCTTGCAAGGCAGCTAAACGTAAACGTGTCAGCTCTATTTTCTCTTCATTTCCTTTTGCATCCAGCATTAATTTGGCGGGCGGGATCTCCTGACCTTCAATATCAGAACGTAATGAGAGATCATAGTTATCTGTCTGACCATTTAAGCGTAATCGAGTATCGTTAAGTTGATACTGTATATCGCCTGTTAATGGCCAACGAACTTTTTGGCTTTCAAGAGTCAGTTTTAAAGGAAGGTGTGGTTTTGCCAGTTCAGCTTGAGCATCCAAAGTTGCTGTAACTGTTCCTGTTAAAGAAAGTGCTAATTTAAGCTCTTCCAGTAATGCTCCTTGTAAAGAAAGCGTCGCTTTTTGATCTTTAAAATCTTCAAGCCCTGCGACATCACGGACAGTCGCATTCACATCTAAATTAACAGGCCACTGTTTATCTAGGGTAATTCCCCCATTTAAACTCACTTCACCTTCTGGTGCATCAATATTTAATTTAGTGAGATTAACCTGCTTACCTTGAGTCTTTGCTACAAACAATAATTGGTTAATCGTAACAGGTGTATCACCACTAACCTGTAATTGCTTACCTTCAATTCCTTCAATATTAATATCAACGGGAATAATAATTTCAGGTAATTCGGCTAATAATGGTTTAGCAAAAATCGCTTTAATTGTCTCGGCTAACGCCTGTTCTTTTTCTTCTTGTGTTGTGGGCTCAGTTTGAGGTTTTGCAGTTGCGATTTCTTTTACATCTTGAGCCGTTGCTTCAACACTCCCTTCTTCTGGTGTCTTTGGTAATGCCACCAGCAAATCATTAATAAGTGTTGGATTTAATGTAACTTGGCGACCTTCCCACTGCGCACCAGTTTTAAATTCGCCTAACGAGATTGCCATATCGTCAATCTTCACATGCGTATTTTCTAATGAGAGTGAATTTAAATAGATAGGTAATGGCGCATTAAGCTCTGTTAGAGGCTCTGATGGAGGTGTTTCTTCAGAAGGAGGGAAAGCGCTAGTATCAACATTAACAACAACATCTCGTGTGCCTAATGTATCGACACAAACTTGTTTATCCGTCAAGCACGCTAAACGTAATCCTAATGATAATTCACCCACGTTCACGTCAACTCCAGGCATTTGATATTCAACACCCGTTAAACGCAGGTCTTGCCAGCCACCACTAACATCTTTGATAACTAAGCCAGGAACCCAACGAGCTGCGCTATTAATAGCAAAATGCAATCCCGATTGTGTTCCCAAAATCCAAGCGACAGCACCGAATGTAAGCAAAATAATGATAAGGAGTGTTAGCGCAATCCATTTCAACCACTTTTTTATCATAACTCTGCTCCTAACCCGATATAAAACTGGAGTCTACGTTTATCAACGTCACTCACAGGTAAAGCTAAATCAAATTTAATTGGACCAACTGGGGATGCCCAACGAACACCTGCACCCGCACCTGTTTTAAAATCACTGCGCGTAAAATCATTAACTGCTTCACCACTATCAATAAAGACAGCACTCCACCAGTTACCCGTGATGTTATATTGATATTCTAACGATCCCACAAGCATTCTTGATGCCCCCGTTAAATTACCTTTACTATCTTCTGGTGAAATACTTTGATATTTAAAACCACGGACACTTCTATCACCACCAGCAAAGAAACGTAATTCAGGCGGTACTTGCTCAAACGCGTTGGTTTCAATCCAACCAAAGTTACCTCTTACCACAAAACGGTGTCCATCCCATGGTGTACGTATCCAAACATGTTGCGCTTGAAATGCAGCAAACTCGACATCAGAGCCCCATATTTTATTGGAGTAGTCTAATGTATAACGTTGGCTATCCCCCCAAGAAGGCATCATACCGCCTCGTTGACGAACTCGACTTGCTGTAACCCCCGGATAAAGCAACATAGTGGTATTCGTAACTTCACCTTGGGTAAAGTGGCTGAGGCTCCAACGTGTATTCACACTGTATTGCCAACCTGTTGACATATCCCAGTTACGAGACACATTTAGCGTTGTGGTATCAGAGCGGGTGTCATTCAGATCGGTACGTTTAAAACCGCCCTGAACTCCATAGTATTGCTCTAATGGATTGACCTTCAGAGGAATTTTATAGTTGGCACCAATAGACTGTTCAGGCTGAGAAACACTGATATTAGAGGTTAAGCTGTGTCCTCGTGAGTTCATCCAAGGCTTATCCCACTGCATATTAAGACGAGGGCCCACATCAGTAGCATAGCCCCCACCAAGCTCAACATAGTTGCGAGAGCGAGGTGTTACAACAGCACTCATCGGTAACAGGTGAGTACCATCAGCGCGCGCTTTAGCAATATCAGGCGTCACAACCGCAGAATTAAACCACCCAGTTGCTGCTAAACGGCGATTAAATTCAGCCAGATCTTCTGAGGCGTAATATTGCCCCTCTTTAAAAGGAACAATATTTTGTAAATAGTCTTCACGGATTTGGGAGCCCGTATAATTCACTTTTCCAAAACGATAGCGTTCCCCACTATCAAAAACAAAATCCCAATATGAAGCATGATTATCTAAAGAGACACCCAACTGGCTTTTTTGCATTTCTGCATCAAAATAACCACGGCGAATTGCAAGCCCTGTTAATGAACCTTTGAGTTTCTCGTAATCTGCATGGTTTAAAACACTATCAAGAGGAGGCGTATTTTCTTTAATGACTTTTGCATATTGGCTATCTGTTTTAGCACCACCTTCAAGAACTACATCAACGCCTTTCAGTAAAATAGGAATACCCAGTTCAACTTTAGCGGTTAATACAGATCGTGCAGGCGGTGTATTTTCTTCATAAGAAAATGTCACTTTGGGCTGATAATAACCTAAAGGGCGAAGTCCTTCTTGAATTGCTTTTTCAACACGCGCACGAAAACGCCCGTCAGGTGCAACTTCTTCTGTTGTAATGTTTGATAGCTGGACTCGCGCATTTTTTTCGAGCTGCCCTTCTAAACCTTCTACTTTTAAACGCAAATTTGCCCCATAAACAACAGGCGCGATAAAAGACAGACAGAGAACGTAGATAACGGAGTATCTCGGCACGTTTTCTCCTCAATATTATTTAATCCATGTGATAAATTGACGACAAACTGTTTTAAGCTTTATTGTAGATTTAGTTTATAACAATATTAAGCCTTTACCATAGTAAAGCGTTTACAAATATAAAAATTGGAGTCTACCTTGCAACATAAAGCTTACCAACCAGAGAATGCCTTAAGGGGTACTTCGATACCATTAGAAATATCTGCTAATCATGCTGTAAATGGGCATTCTATTAATGATATTCCAACCAATATGGACATTGCTTATTTTGCGATGGGCTGTTTTTGGGGAGTTGAACGTCTGTTTTGGCAACAACAGGGCGTTTATTCAACGAGTGCAGGTTATAGTGGTGGTGTAACAGAAAACCCAACTTACCAACAAGTTTGCCAAGGTTTAACAGGCCATAGTGAAGTGGTAAGAATTGTTTTTGATCCCTCAGTGATTAGCTATTCACAACTTTTGGCTCTTTTTTGGGAAAATCACAATCCATCACAAGGGATGCGCCAAGGTAATGATATTGGCAGCCAATACCGTTCTGCCATTTACACTGTTAATGAAGAGCAATATGCTCAAGCTATTGAGTCAAAAAAACGTTATCAACAAGCAATGAATACTCAAGGTGCTACTGAAGCAATCACGACTGAAATTCAGCCTGTGGGTCCTTTCTATTTTGCTGAAGATTACCACCAGCAATATTTACATAAAAACCCACAAGGTTACTGTGGATTAGGTGGAATAGGCATCTGCTATCCCCCTGAAAAGTAAAACTAGCAGAAAATAGCAGGGCGATGATATAATTACGCCCTCTTATCTATCTTTGTGAATAATTTCATCACAATATATTGATTTATCTTCTATTTTTAACACTCTAGTATTCCCCTTTGGATTAAATACTTGGGGTGGTGTGAGCCTTATATGCTTAATAGTTTACTCATTGTGCTTTTGCTTTGTGCTATCAGCGCTTTTTTTTCGCTGTCTGAAATCTCTCTTGCTGCTTCTCGTCGAATTAAACTCAAACAACTTGTTGATGAGGGTAATATTAACGCCGCGCGTGTATTAAAAATGCAAGAAATGCCAGGCATGTTTTTTACCGTTGTACAAATTGGATTAAATGCCGTCGCTATCCTAGCGGGTATTGTTGGTGAATCTGCATTCTCTCCTTCGTTAAAAAGCTTTTATCTCCAATTTTTTGAAGAGCCATTAGCGCAACAGCTTGGATCTATTTGTTCTTTTATTATTGTCACATCCATGTTTATTTTATTGGCTGACTTAACGCCAAAACGCATTGGTATGATAAAACCTGAAGCTATCGCATTAAGAATTGTGAACCCAATGCGTTTCTGCCTTGCCTTTTTCCGCCCTCTGGTTTGGTTATTTAATGGTATGGCAGATCTCATCTTCAAATTATTTAAAATCCCAATGGTAAGAAATGAAGATATTACTTCTGATGATATTTTTGCCATCGTAGAAGCTGGTGCTGTTGCTGGGGTTTTACGTAAACAAGAGCATGAGCTGATAGAGAATGTTTTTGAATTAGAGTCACGTACCGTACCATCAGCAATGACTCCTCGAGAAGATGTGGTCTATTTTGATCGTGAAGAAACTGAAAGCGACATCAAAGAAAAAATTGCCACTCAACCTCACTCTAAGTTTCTCGTTTGCGAAGGTGATATCGACCATATTATTGGTTATGTTGATTCTAAAGAGTTACTTAATCGCGTTATTAACGGGCAAAGCTTAAATCTCAATGAAGGTGTTCATATCCGTAAGGCTCTGATTATTCCTGATACATTAACGCTTTCAGATATGTTGGAAAGCTTTAAAACATCCGGTGAAGACTTTGCCATCATCCTTAATGAATACGCTATGGTGATGGGTGTTATTACACTAAATGATGTGATGACAACTTTAATGGGCGATTTAATTGGACCGGGGCAAGAAGAGCAAATTGTGAGTCGTGATGAGCACTCATGGTTAGTTGAAGGTGGTACACCAATTGATGATGTAATGCGTGCACTTGATATCGACGATTTCCCAGATTCAAGTAACTATGAAACCATCGCAGGTTTTATGATGTATCGCTTACGTAAAATTCCCAAACGCACTGATTATGTGAAGTTTTCAGGATACAAATTTGAAGTTGTCGATATTGATAATTACAAAATAGATCAATTACTTGTAACAAAAGTAGATGATATTCCACCTGTTAAGCCGATTTTACAAGAACATGTTCCTGTTATACAGACAACAACAGAAGTCGATATCAAGACAAATGAGAATAAAACGGTAAGCTAACAAGTAACAAGCCGAAATTAATAACTGAGTCTTATCGAAGATATTTACGAGAAAGACTCAGTTATCTATCAGATAAAAGTTAGCCCATTTCTGCTTTCAGTAAAACGACCTGCTGGTTCACTTCACTCATGACATTAAAATGTAGCTTATCTCTTATTTTAGGTAATAAAATTTTACCGTAATCGAATTCAAATGCACCCATTCCTTTGATGTAAAACCGTCCACGAAATAATGTCTTAACGTAGAGAGCAATTTTTTCAGGGTTATAGCGATTGAAGATTTTCATCTTTCAGTTAGTCTCCCATGCTCGTTGTTGAGTTTAATAAGTCATAAAGACTTATCTTTGTATATCAAATTTAAAGACCTAATTATAAGTACTAGGTTCAACTTATTTGATTTTCTTATCTGTTTTTACATTTATTGACAGTAAAGAATATAAATAAAGATAGCCTGTGCGTTATTTTACCCACTCAATGTTAAATAAATGTATCAATGATGAGGTATTATTCTTCATTAGCTTCTATGCTTAAATAGAATCTAATGTCGATTTCAATAATAGGATCATGGCTATGCACAAAATAACCTTAGCTGCTCTTTTACTCAGCACATCCACATGGGCATTTGCACATAACATCACTGAAAATACAGTACTTCCCGCTGTCACAATCAATGACAAAGGTGAGCTACTTTATGACACAACCAAAGATAAGTTTAGCTACCAAAATTGGAATAGTGGTCTGCTCAGTGGAAAAGTACGTACTGTTCAGCATATAGCAGGACGTAGCAAAGCTAAGGAGATGAATGCGCCGTTTATTGAAGCCGTAAAACTGGCTAAATTCCCACATAGCAGTTATCAAACTACAACAATTATTAATACTGATGATGCTGTGTTTGGTACAGGCCCATTTGTTCGTGGCAGTGTTGAAGACAGTAAAAAAGAATTTCCTTGGTCACAATTTATTGTTGATGCTGATGGTGTAGCATTAAAAGGCTGGGGATTAGAAAAAGAGAGTTCAGCTATTGTTGTTTTAGATAAACAAGGCAAAGTTCGTTTCGTCAAAGAAGGTGTATTAAGTGGTGCAGAAATCACGACTGCAATCAATCTTATCAACGATTTAATTAAAGAATAATTCCTGTGTCAGAGCCCTTATAAAACAAAGGGCTCCGATTTTGTAAAGTGGTACTAAAAGATAGAAACTCTAAATCCTGGGTTTATCAGCGACTCTTTTGGGGAATAATCTAGCGTTACTCCTTTCCAATCCGTGACATGTGCGCCCGCCGCAATCGCAATAGCATGACCTGCCGCGGTATCCCATGTATGTGTAGGCCCAAAGCGAGGATAAAGCTGTGCTTTACCTTCAGCGACTAAACAAAACTTCAAAGATGAACCAACAGCAACGGTTTGATGTGCGCCAAGTTGTGAGAGGTATTCTTTTAATTCATCATCTTGATGAGAACGACTAATCACAATCACGGGTGGCTCCGCACGACTTGCATGAATAGGCAATCGTTGCCCACACGCTTCTTTCCACGCCTGTTTATTTGCTGCTGCATATAACACATTTTGAACAGGAGCATAAACAACCCCTAAAACAGGAATACCCTTTTCAATTAAAGCGATATTTACCGTAAACTCACCATTCTTACTGATAAATTCTTTAGTTCCATCTAGAGGGTCAATCAGCCAATAACGATCCCAATGACGACGAACTTCCCATTCAGGGGGATCTTCTTCAGATAATTGAGGTATATCTGGAGCAATAGAAGCAAGTCCTTGTTTGATAACTTGGTGAGCAGCCAAATCAGCCTCTGTAACAGGTGAATTATCACTTTTTTCCTGTACTTGGATAGGCTCTGATTGCTGATAGATCTGCATTATCGCCGTACCTGCTTGGCGAGCTAATTTGCTGACTTGTTCTAACATAATGCACCTCTCTTATTTCTATAAGCAGATAACTTCTCTTATAAAAATTAATTACCCTACTGTCTCTTTATTTTAGTACAGAGACGAAAATAGCCGGCAAAACCGGCTATTTTTTACTCTGATTTACCGCAGAATAAGAAATTATAAAATTTCTAATAATTCTACTTCAAATACTAATGTTGCGAATGGAGGAATAGCCGCACCAGCTCCACGTTCGCCATAAGCTAATTGGTAAGGAATATATAATTCCCATTTTGAACCTACTGGCATTAATGTTAATGCTTCAATCCAGCCTGCGATAACGCCATTTACTGGGAATTCGGCTGGTTGGCCACGTTGAACAGAGCTATCAAACACAGTGCCATCAATTAAACGACCAGTGTAGTGAACACGAACATGATCTGTTCGCGCTGGAATTGCGCCTTCACCGGCAGTCAGTACTTTGTACTGTAAGCCAGATTCTGTAACTTGAACGCCCTCATTTTTCACATTTTCTTCTAAGAAGACTTTACCAGCATCAGCCAGCTCTGCTTGGCGTTCTTGACGAACAGCTTCAGCACGCTCGTGCATAGTACGTAAGGCATTGTGTAATGTTTCAACAGGTACAGAAGGCGCATTACCTTCTAATGCATCGGTCAAGCCAGCTAACAGTGCTGCGGGCTCTAATCCTTGAAGACCTGATTCAGTCAGTTGTTGACCGACTTGCAGACCAATACCGTAACTTGCCTGTGATTCGATAGAATCAAATGATGGTTTTGACATGAAAAATACCTGTTTTTTATGAAAGTTAGATCCAAGAATAACAGTGGTAAGGTACAGCGTAAACCTTGAGTCTTGAGTAATGGGAATTATTCATTAAAAACATAAGCAATTGACCTTATTTATCGTCTTTTTGACGCTTTTTTATTGGCATTTGTCATACTTATTTTCACAACATCGCAACACAGGCATATAATTATAAACAGGCACAAAACTGCCTAGCCTTATAAATATCAATATATATGTGTTCAGAGAGGTATTAAGTGAAGATAACGACGAATCCCTATTTCCGCGAACAAGGCTATATTGATGGTCTTTGGTGTAATGCTAAAAATAACGAAACTGTTGATGTTGTCGATCCTGCCACGGGTATTTTACTTGGTACTGTACCCAATATGGCAACACAAGAAGCAATAATGGCTGTTGATGCTGCACAAAAAGCATTACCCAAATGGCGTGCACTCACAGCACATCAGCGCGGAGCATTATTGCAAAATTGGTTTAGATTAATCACTGAAAATAAAAGAAAACTTGCTGAATTAATGACATTTGAGCAAGGTAAACCTGTTGCTGAAGCTGAAGGTGAAATTGCTTATGCAGCCTCTTTTATTGAATGGTTTGCAGAACAAGGTAAGAGAACCAACGGTGAAATTATTCCCTCACCTTCTGCTGATAAACGCTTGATGGTGATTAAACAAGGTATCGGTGTTTGCGCTGCTATTACACCTTGGAACTTCCCGGCTGCTATGATCACCCGTAAAGCAGCTCCTGCATTAGCGGCAGGTTGTACTATGGTGATTAAACCTGCCAATGAAACACCTTATACCGCATTGGCTTTAGCTGAATTAGCGGCTCAAGCCGGTATTCCCGCTGGTGTTATTAATATTGTAACCGGAGATGCCATTAAAATTGGCGAAGTCTTTACCTCTGACAACCGTGTTCGCAAATTAAGTTTCACAGGCTCTACGGGTGTTGGACGTTTATTAATGCGTCAGTGTTCAGATAGCGTAAAAAAAGTCTCTTTAGAATTAGGTGGCAATGCACCATTTATCGTGTTTAACGATGCCGATATTGATAAAGCGGTTGAAGGTGCTATCGGGGCTAAATTCCGTAATGCAGGACAAACCTGTGTTTGCGCTAACCGTTTTTATATTCATAAAGATATTTATCAACAATTTAGCGAACGTTTTGTTGCCGCCGTTAAAAAGCTCAAAGTGGGGAATGGTTTTGAAGAAGGTGTCACTATTGGACCTCTTATTAACCGTAAAGCTGTTGAGAAATCACAATCATTGCTTGCTGATACATTAAAACGCGGTGCAACACTGCTTTGTGGTGGGGATAATGATAAAGCAGGTGAGAACTTCTTCCAACCAACCGTTGTTGGCAATGTTCCCGCTGATAGCCATATCCTTGAAGAAGAAATATTTGGCCCTGTTGCACCTTTAGTTATTTTTGAAAATGAAGATGAAGTGGTGCATTTAGCTAATAACACCATTTATGGCTTAGCTGCTTATTTTTATAGTGGAAATCCACAACGTATTTGGCGTGTTGCTGAAAATTTAGAATACGGCATGGTGGGGATTAACACCGGTTTAATTTCCAATGAAGTTGCACCATTTGGTGGTATTAAACAATCAGGTTTAGGTCGTGAGGGCTCTGAACACGGCATTGAAGACTATATGGAGATGAAATATGTCTGCCAAGGGTTATAAATAACCTTTAACCCAATTTATAAAAGTAAGTCAGCATGGATGCTACTGCTTTTTTCTGGCTTTTTTATTAAAAGGGAAAGGAAATATTTAATATGCTATATCAAAGGAGATATGTAACTAATATTCCTTTATTTTTTAAGCTAACTTTTTATGAAAAATCCTTAGCATTCCTTTGCTAAAGATTTTTATTATTTTATTTTCTCTTTATTTTACTTAAATCAGTGATAAAGCATTTCGTGAACAATATCATCTGCTTTCATTGAATAAGGGTAATATGTTGGCCAATTACTTAATTCTTTGAGTAACTTATCTTGTGATGTATTGCCCATATATAAATGGAAGTGCCCTGCTTTCTCTGGTGCAATTATGTGGTCGCTAAATTGAATAAACTTAGGTGCTTGGCTTTTGGCATCATCACAGCGGAAAAGATAGCGTACCCCTTTTTTACCAGACTCATAATGTAGAATACGATAACCATCATAATGATATTCACAGCTATCGACTTTCTCTCCACGATGGAACTCGATAATATTGTTTTCAATACCAATCATATCCACATCAGTTTTATAGCCTTGTGTATAGTAAGTTCGGTACTCTTCAACCGTTTTATCTTTTTTTGTTTCCGCTTTCTTTTGTAAAACCTCATCTAACTCACCACTAAGAAGATAAGGCTCTACAGATTGCCATACACCATCCCAATCACTGAGTTGGCGATCAAGAACATCCTTATCTTCAAAAATTCCATTAGCGGCATCTCGTTGAGCTTGTGTTTGTACTTTTTCATGATGGTGCCCATGTGCTAAAACAGACATAGCACTACCCAATAGTCCCATAATAAAAATACAAGAAAGGACTGGCTTTTGCATAATCTTACCCCTGAACGGCTTTAAAACGTGGGTTTGACTTACAAATCACGTAAAGGCGACCACGGCGACGCACCACTTTGCAATCTGGATGGCGTTGTTTAGCGCTTTTTAATGAACTTAATACCTGCATTATCTCTTCCTTACTTAATAAATTGACCAAAACGTTTATTAAAACGTGCCACATTACCTTCTTGAGAATGTGTCTTTTGCTTACCGGTATAAAATGGGTGTGATTGAGAGGAGACATCTAATGTCACATAAGGGTATGTTTGCCCTTCATACTCTATCGTTTTTTCCGTTTGGATGGTTGAACCCACTTTAAAATAAGCATCTGCACTGGTGTCATGGAAAATCACTGTTCGATATTGAGGATGAATACCTAGTTTCATAATAAACCCCATTTTATTTGTAATGTTATAATGTAACATTTTATAGTTGAATTAATGTAACGCTTTTTAATTTTATTGACCAGTTTTTTTTTGATTTGTTTTTCTATCTCAAGAGAGGAAGTATGTTTGGGATAAGTCTCTTTTAAGTGATATAAGTGGATTTTCTGGCTTTTTTTGTCCAGCTTTCCTATTTTCCGCTAAAGTTATACTAAGACGGCAAAACAAATAGGATTTATTATGACTAATTGGCGCGATAAGCTTTTCAGTAAGTCACCTCTGTCTATCGACCTTACAATAGACTTTCCTAACGTTTGTCCTTCTTCTGTTCCTTCAATTCTTTCGCTGTTAGCACCTTATGAAATAGGTGATACACCTTTACCTGATGAATTAAATCTATTGTCAGACGCTCACTTAAAAACAAAACCTAATGATGATTCAATACCTTTTAGTTGGTCGGCTGGCGCTCGTGAAGGTATTATTTTGCACCAACGAATAGGTCGAGCAATTGAACAACAGCCTTCTCAAAAGGCATGTGAAGAATTTGCGCTATCCCTCTACCATGCAATAAAGCATGTCGTTCTTTTACCGGATAAAGGACATATCGCTTCTTTTTATTCACTTGCCTGCCAAGATAAACTCGCTCCTATTACCTATCTTTCTTATTTGATAGATAAAATAGAACAAGATGAAACACTGATTAATCATGAGATCTATTTTCAATTGATCTTATGGATCTTAAAGTTAAGTCCTGATAAGAATCCTATCAAAATAGCTTTAAGGCTATTAGGATCATTTAATGATAGTGCCTCTCAGCGTTTACTCTTATTGTTCGCCCTGCATCCTGAATTTACCCTTTATGCTATTCGTTCGCTAAAACAGCGCCTTTCTTGTGAAGAGTTTGAGCCTTTTTTACACTCCCTAGGCCAACGAACTAAAGGCTGGGGACGCATTCAGTTTATCGAGCATTTGCCTTCAACACTGTCTGTTAATAATCGCTATTGGCTACTGACTGAAGGGTATAAAAATAATGTAATGACAGAGTACGTCGCCTATGACTGTGTCACAAAAGGGACACTATTAGAGATGCTGAATACGCATCCTTTAGATAATGAACTATTGCTTGGTTGTAGCGATCTTTTACGTGCACTGCTTAATGGCGGTCCCGCAAAAGATATTTATGATTATGTAGAGGGCCCGCAAGCATGCAATGCTTTTATTTCACAAGTTGATACTTTGCCTCCAAAAGAATTAAAGCTCCTCTATTGTGTCTGTGAAATTACTGACTTTGTGCAAAATAGTGGTGAAGATTGGTTATTACTTGAGTCTCTCGGCTGGAACGATCATTGCCAACAACAAATTATTTCTGCTTCGCAAAATATTATTCAAAAACCAGAATGGTCGACACTTATTATTGAAGCATTACAAAACCCTTCTCGCTCAAAAAATTACCAAGCGAGTCTTGTTGCTAAATCTCTTCGCCTTGATATCTGGGAGTTACTCTTCTCACTACAAAAAGATAATCCCAATGCAGATTGGTGGCACCAATTAATGCAAACGGATGCCTCTCACAAAATAGAAAGAGTAGTTAAACTTGCAGAACAACAAATTGAATTAACAGCATTAGATAGCACAGATGATCCATTAATAACTACCCACTCTGAATATCAGCCCCATCATGCCGTTGAATATATTATGCAAGATCTTGGTGGTTTTCCCGGTATCGGCTGGTCACTTATCAAAAGGCAGTTACGTAGTCCGACATTGCGTGATAGAAATATGGCGCTGAATGTTCTTTCAACATGGTCTGACACATTATTGCCTCATGATCTTTATGGTGAATTAGCGCAGGCTTTAACCATAGAAACTGATAAAAATGTGAATCAACGCATGAAACTATTTTTAGTTAACCATCAAGGAAATAAAGAACATTAACGGTTAGAGCGAATAGATAATTCTGAAAAGAATTCAGGGAGCAGGTTAGGATCATGGTTCGTGCTAGTATGGCTACAAGGAATAAAAAAGATGTTACAGCAATTCATAATACTGATTCACAGATCAATAATGAGGTGAATATGGGCAAATTCCCTGGCTTACATCGTCGGGCAATACTGGTTATTGCTGTTGTTTTATTGGTCATATTTTTTTGGCCAACAAGTGAAAATAATGGTGAACCACCTCAACCGTCATCATCGACGCATGACCTTCCTGTGCCTATTTCACCATCAGTATCAACAAATGATCCGACTTATCAAACCTCGATCCCTCAAGCGCAAGATAGCTTAAATGCCGATCCCGAAGCTTCTCCATCAATAGAGGAGCCAACGGCAAATGATCCAGAAGGAAATGTTGTTCAAACAACACCACAACAAGATACTCAATCAACACCAGCGCAAACATGGCAAACTTATACCATTAAAGAGGGACAAACCTTAGCGCAACTGTTTAGAGACAATCAACTTCCTGTCAATGATGCATTCTCTATGGCGAAATCAGAAGACCAACAGAAGTCATTAAGTCAATTACGCACAGGGCAAACTATTCGTTTACAGCGTAACCCACAAGGTGATGTCAGTATGCTAGAAGTGACAAATACCGCCGGTACTGTTATCACTTACACTCGTTTGAGTGATGGAAGTTATTACCGTACTCCATAGTAAGAAGAGATTTAATTTATCCAAAAAAAACGCCAGCTAAGCTGGCGTTTTTCTTTATCAACATTAACTGTTTAATCAGAGATTATTCAGCAACGATAATAACATTCAGTTCAGCGAATACGTCACTGTGAACTTGGAAGTGAACTTCGTGGTCACCAGTAGTACGCAGAACGCCATTTGGCAGGCGAACTTCGCTCTTACACATTTCAACGCCAGCTGCAGTTACTGCATCAGCGATGTCACGAGTACCGATTGAACCAAACAGTTTACCTTCGTCACCCGCTTTAGAGCTGATAGTGACAGAACCCAGTGCATTGATCTTCGCTGCACGAGCTTCAGCTGCTGCTAAAGTTTCAGCTAATTTAGCTTCTAACTCAGCACGACGCGCTTCGAAAAACTCGATGTTTTTCTTAGTCGCAGAAACAGCTTTACCCTGTGGGATTAAATAGTTACGAGCATAGCCCGATTTTACGTTAACCTGATCACCCAGGCTACCCAGATTCGCTACTTTATCAAGCAGAATAATTTGCATTACCTTATCCTCTACAAGTCATTAATGGACTATATACCTATTACTGATGACGATCAGTATAAGGTAATAAAGACAGGTAGCGTGCGCGCTTGATAGCACGAGCCAGCTGACGCTGGTATTTTGCACGAGTACCGGTGATACGACTTGGTACAATTTTACCACTTTCAGTGATATAGTTTTTCAGCGTAGCGATATCTTTATAATCGATCTCTTGTACGCCTTCTGCTGTGAAACGGCAGAACTTACGACGACGGAAATAACGTGCCATATGGCTAGTCTCCAGAATCTATCAATTCAATCTGCTCGGCATGAAGCACCAATTTAAACAATCCATTTCGCGCCTGATGGCTACTAATGAATCCAGAAACGGTGATTTGGCTGCCGACCGTTATACTGTGAGTAACTGCTTGTAACGCTTTCCCGCTAGCAATAATGGGCATTCGGCACCATGATTGTCTTTTTAATCCCGCCTCTTCTTGTACTGAACGATGTTCAATAACAAATTGACAGTGCGGGATCCCAGCGGGGCTAACTTTTCGAATTAATGCTTTGCACACTGTGCCAGTTAGCACCAAATGATTATTAGCCGTCACAGCACTAATTACTCTTCAGAATCCTCTGCTACATCATCAACTTCATCTTCATCATCTAGGTCATCAGCGATATCACGACGGCGTTCGTCTTTTGCTTTAACCATTGGAGAAGCTTCAGTTACTGCGTGTTTAGTACGCATAATCATGTTGCGGAGAACGGCATCGTTGAAACGGAAAGTAGTTTCCAGTTCATCAATCACTTCCTGCGGAGCTTCAACGTTCATCAGAACGTAGTGTGCTTTGTGCAGTTTATTGATTGGATAAGCTAATTGACGACGACCCCAGTCTTCTAGACGGTGGATCTGACCATTTGCATTAGTGATAGCGGTTTTATAACGCTCGATCATGCCCGGAACTTGTTCGCTCTGGTCAGGATGAACCATAAAAACGATTTCGTAATGACGCATTTGATATTGCTCCTTACGGATTTATCAGCCTCCTGTCAGGGTCAGTCACCACCCATGGAGGCAAGGAACTTGTTTAAGTTGTGACTGAAAAAATTGACGCGTAACTATACCCCCGCGGCCAATAAAACTCAAGGGAGTATAGATAATAAAATAAACTAAGCGATTATTTCACCATTATACGCTGGCGCATCGCTTCAAATAAGCAAACGCCGGTTGCCACAGAAACGTTAAGTGATGATACCGTACCCGCCATTGGGATACTAATCAGCTCATCACAATGCTCTCGCGTTAAGCGACGCATACCTTCACCTTCAGCACCCATTACTAATGCCATTGGGCCTGTTAGTTTACTTTGATATAAAGTGTGGTCTGCTTCACCTGCTGTGCCAACAATCCAAATATTCTCTTCTTGCAGAAAACGTAGTGTACGAGCAAGGTTAGTCACTTTAATTAAAGGAACACTTTCTGCTGCACCACAAGCCACTTTTTTGGCTGTTGCATTTAATTGTGCGGAGCGATCTTTCGGAACGATAACAGCATGCACACCGGCTGCATCTGCGCTACGTAAACAAGCCCCTAAATTATGGGGATCCGTCACGCCATCGAGTACTAATAAAAAAGGTGTACCGACTTTAGCTAATAAGTCTGGTAAATCTTGTTCTTGATACTGACGACCTGGTTTTACTTTAGCAATAATACCTTGGTGAACAGCACCTTCAGTTTGGCTATCTAACCATTGGCGATTAGCGATTTGAACCAGAATACCTTGTGCTTCTAATTCATGAATAACCGGTGTTAAACGGCGATCTTCACGCCCTTTTAATACATAAACTTCTTTAAAACGTGCAGGATCACGCTCAAGTAATGCGGTTACTGCGTGAATACCATAAATAATTTCTTCGCTCATAGCGGTGCTTACTCATTAAAAAATAAAAGGCACAAAACAGATAAAAGGCGGAGTCTCCGCCTTTTAAAAAAGAATCAGAAGAATAAAACGTTATGCGTTATCGCGTTTGGCTGCGCGTTTAGCTTTAAGTTTTGCCTCTATCTTTTTGGTTTGTGATGATGCTTTCTTACGTTTGCTACTTGCTTTATCTTTCGCAACTTGGTCTTTTACGGCTTTGTCTTTGCTCGCATTACCTCGACCTGATGATTTACCTTTTTTAAAGGCACTATCTGGCTCAAAGTTTTTATCTTTGCTTGCATCACGACGGCGAGACTTACTCGAACTTGCGTTTTTCTTGTCTTTTTCACCTTTTAAACCACGAACACGGGCTGTTTTACCCGGATTACGCGCGGTGCGTGTTGTTGAAATTAAAGAGAAGTCGATAGTACGTTCATCCATACTAACTGCTTCAACTTTCACTTCAACTTCATCACCAAGGCGATAGACTTGTCCTGAAGACTCACCAATTAAGCGTTGCCCTACATTATCATACTGATAGTAATCATTATTTAATGTAGAAACATGCACCAGACCATCAATAAACAGATCATTTAAGCGAACAAAGAAACCAAAGCCCGTTACGCTGGTGATAATACCCGTAAATTGTTGACCAATTTGGTCCAACATAAAGTCACATTTCAGCCAATCAGCAACATCTCGTGTTGCTTCATCAGCACGACGCTCAGTTAAAGAACAGTGCTCGCCTAATTGCAACATGGTGTCCATATCACTATGGTAGCCACCCGTTGGTGTCCAACGTTGTGAGCCGTGACCTTCTTCCTTCGCAATCTGATATTTAATTGCACGATGCAAGGCTAAATCAGGGTAACGACGAATTGGTGAAGTAAAGTGTGCGTAAGATTTTAATGCTAAACCAAAGTGCCCACGATTTTCAGGATCGTAAATCGCCTGTTTCATTGAGCGCAAAATCATGGTTTGTAGCATTTCACGATCTGGTCTGTCTTCAACCTCTTTCATGACACGCGCATAATCTGCTGGCTCTGGTGTTAAGCCGCCAGGCAGCGTTAAACCTAATTCATTAAAGACAGAGCGTAGATTCAATACGCTGTCTTCTTTTGGTTTATCATGAATACGGTAAAGTGCAGGTTCTTCATTTTTCTCAACAAAACGAGCGGCTGCGATATTAGCAAGGATCATGCACTCTTCAATCAATTTATGTGCATCGTTACGAACAACTGGCTCGATACGCTCAATACGACGCTCGGCATTAAAGATAAACTTCGCTTCTTCTGATTCAAAACCAATTGCGCCGCGCTGTTCGCGCGCTTTATCTAATGCTTGGTATAACTCATACAGATGCTCAATATCTTTAACGATAGGCTTATAGTGCTCACGCAATTCTTCATCACCTTGAATGATTTTCCACACTTTGGTGTAGGTCATTCGAGCATGAGAACTCATCACTGCTTCATAGAATCTGTAAGAAGAAAGACGCCCTTGCTCAGAAACGGTCATCTCACAAACCATACATAAACGGTCAACTTGTGGATTTAATGAGCACAATCCATTAGACAGAACTTCTGGCAACATCGGCACAACTTGAGAAGGGAAATAAACAGAGTTTCCTCGGCTACGTGCTTCTGTATCTAGTGCTGTTTGTGGGCGTACATAATAACTAACATCTGCAATCGCAACCCATAAACGCCAACCGCCACCTTTTTTACGTTGACAATAAACGGCGTCATCAAAGTCTCGCGCATCTTCACCGTCAATAGTAATTAAAGGTAAATTACGTAAATCAACTCGCCCTTCTTTAGCGGATTCAGGCACATCTTCTTTTAAATCCGCAACTTCTTTTGTCACTTTTGCAGGCCATGTATACGGGATCTCATGAGTACGTAATGCGATTTCTACCGCAATACCTGTTCCCATGGTTTCACCTAAGATCTCAACAATTCGACCTACTGCTTGCGTGCGTCGAGTTGGTCTTGTTGTGATCTCAACCACCACCACATTTCCCATACGCGCGCCCATGATATCCTCTTTAGGAATAAGAATATCAAAGCTTAAACGGCTATCATCAGGTACAACAAATCCCATACCTGACTCAATAAAATAGCGACCTACAATTTGGTTATTTCTCGGTTCAATAACACGAACAACACGACCTTCACGACGACCTTTTCTATCCATACCTAAAGGTTGGGCAAGGATAACATCGCCATGCATGGTTTTTTTCATTTCATCTTGTGAAAGATAGAGGTCATCTTTTTGGCCTTCTGCGCGTAAAAAGCCATAACCATCACGGTGACCGATTACCTTGCCTTTCCATAAATCAAGGCGTTCAGGTAATGCGTAGCACTGGCGACGGGTAAAAACTAATTGACCATCACGCTCCATCGCTCTTAAACGGCGACGTAACGCTTCTAAGTCTTCTTCACCTGAAATTTTTAACGCCTGCGCTAAATCTTCACGGCTCATTGGTGCCGTGCGTTTTTTCATTTCTTCTAAAATATATTCACGACTAGCAATTGGAGAGGCGTATTTTTCTGCTTCTCTATCCTGAAAAGGATCTTTTGACATTATGACCTCCAAGCTATCAGATTTGATGAAATAGTAGACTCAAACATCTTCTAATAACAATTTATATAAGGAGCTATTATTTTCAACTAGCTCTGCGAGTGTGTGACGGTCTAACTCTTTCAAAAACTGCTCAATTGCCTGATTCAACACCAGTTTCAGTCGACAAGCTGGGGTAATGTGGCAAAACTCAGCACTACAGTTTACTAATGAAAGTGGCTCTAAAGCACGAACAACCTCACCCACAATGATATCTGTTGCAGGCTTGCCTAAACGGATCCCTCCATTTTTACCACGAATAGCCTCAACAAAACCTAAATGGCTAAGTTGATTAATAATTTTCACCATATGGTTACGTGAGACGCCATAGACTTGTGTCACTTCAGTGATACTTGTCATTTTGCCTTCTGGCAATGAAGCCATATATATCAATGCCCGCAATCCATAATCTGTAAAACTGGTTAATTGCACAAGGACCTCTGAAAAGTGGTTTTCCCTATTAAATTCGTTAAGGGATAAGTAATTATTAATGAGAATATCATTTTATTAAGCAATATTATGTTTAATTTTTGGACATTTAGCAAAGATATGCTCAAAAGTGGGTTATTTCCATCTCTCACTTGACTATTAGCAAAATAATAGCGACATCGCAGGCAAAGAAAAAGCGATACTGTCGATTTTCAACAGATCGCTTTTCTATTTCTGACTCTACAACAATAACATTGTCTTATTGTTTTTTACGCGTTACTGATAAAACAGAAGCAAAACCGAGTGTAAAGCTGTCTTATCTTATGTGTGTAATGCGTATTTCTATCTCAACTTAACCAACAAACAGATACGAAAAAATCGCCCCTGTCATTTTCAGGGACGATTTTCACATCAAACCAATTTAATGCGAATTATGCATCAAATGGATGACGGAGAATGATGGTTTCTGAACGGTCTGGGCCAGTAGAAACAATATCAACAGGAACACCTGTTAACTCTTCTACGCGCTTAATATAGTTCAGTGCTGCTTGTGGCAGTTGCGCGTGATCTTTCACACCAAACGTCGTTTCGTTCCAACCTGGCATTGATTCATAGATAGGCTCGATACCTTCCCAATCATCAGCAGCTAAAGGTGTTGTATCAATCACTTCACCGTTTGGTAAACGATAGCCTACACATAGTTTCACTTCTTTCAGACCATCTAACACATCCAGTTTAGTCATGCAGAAACCAGACAGTGAGTTGATTTGAACAGCGCGACGAATAGCGATGATATCTAACCAGCCAGTACGACGACTACGGCCTGTAGTTGCACCAAATTCTTGGCCTTTCTCACGTAAGAAGTCACCCACTTCATCAAACAATTCAGTTGGGAATGGACCTGCACCTACGCGAGTAGAGTAAGCTTTGATGATCCCTAATACATAACCAACATAGCGAGGGCCTAAACCTGAACCTGTTGCCACACCACCAGCGGTTGTGTTTGAAGAGGTTACATACGGATAAGTACCGTGATCGATGTCTAATAAAGTACCTTGTGCACCTTCAAACATCACTAACTCACCGTTTTGTGTTGCTTTGTACAGTAAGTCAGAAACATCAACAACCATACCAGTCAGAATATCAGCGATTGCCATGATATCGTCTAAGGTTTTTTGGTAATCAACAGGTTCAACTTTGTAGTAGTTCACCAGTTGGAAGTTATGGTATTCGATGATTTCTTTGAGTTTTTGTGCAAACGCTTTTTTATCAAACAGATCGCCAACACGTAAACCGCGACGAGCAACTTTATCTTCGTAAGCAGGACCGATACCACGGCCTGTTGTACCGATAGCTTTTTCGCCACGAGCTTTCTCACGCGCATTGTCTAATGCGATGTGATAAGGAAGGATTAATGGGCAAGCTTCAGACAGAAATAAACGAGAACGAACAGGAATACCGCGATCTTCAAGTTGAGTCATTTCCTTCATCAACGCTTCCGGTGATAAAACGACACCGTTTGCTATGATGCTAACAACATTTTCACGGAGAATGCCTGATGGGATTAAATGAAGAACGGTTTTTTCACCGTCGATGACTAGAGTGTGACCCGCGTTATGGCCACCTTGGTAGCGAACAACATATTTAGCGCGTTCTGTCAGCAAATCGACTATCTTGCCTTTGCCTTCGTCACCCCACTGGGTGCCCAATACGACAACGTTATTACTCATTTCAAAATACACTCGGTTGCTTAAAAAAGGATTCTACCATCTCAATTCAAGAGTTACAGTAGATTTTATCTAATTATGTCATCCCCGCTTTTAAGCAATAGATTATCTTGCCATTGTCAATATTTTTGCCCGAAAAATCCGCATCACAAACATGTTGTGACTTTTATCAACAGTTTTGATCGCAAAAACAGGAAGCAGAGTGACATAAAAGTGAAAACGGCGAAGAAGACGCTTCGGAATTGCCGAAGGTTTATCTTGAAATGCAATTTTCACTTTATACTATCCCAGCTAAAACCATTTTGGAAACCATTAAGCGTAAATTTTCATCTTTTTATGCACAATTATTTATTTCTTAGCTTGATTACTAGCTTTATCTTATTGATATCAAAAAAATCCCCCACTTTTTAAGGTGGAGGATTTTATTATTTACTCAAACGGTTTAATACGTTTAGAAATTACTCTTCAATCGCTCGCGCTTTTGTTGGTGCTTTCATATAGCGTAAGAAGTCGCTATCTGGGCTTAACACCATGACGTCATTGCCGTCTTGGTTAAAGCTCTTCTCATAAGCTCGTAAGCTACGGATGAAGGCATAGAAGTCTGGATCTTGGTTAAATGCATCAGCAAACAGTTTAGTTGCTTGTGCATCACCTTCACCGCGAAGACGTAATGATTCACGCTCAGACTCAGCCAGTGTCTCTGTTACAGTCTTATCAGCAGCTGCACGAATTTTCACCGCTTGCTCTTGACCTTGTGAACGGTGACGACGAGCAACAGCTTCACGCTCTGCACGCATACGCTGGTAAATTGCTTCAGAAACTTCCATAGGTAAGTTGATTTGTTTGATTCGAACGTCAATTACTTCAATACCTAAAGCCGCCATACTGTTCATGTTGATAGCAGGAGCTTGGCCTTTAGTTTCTTCAGCCACTTTTTTAGCTGCAATCGCAATTGCATCATCAGCAGCGCTTGAATCACGAGAAGGAGTACCTTCATTCAGTGCATTACGAACATCAATGGTTAAACGACCACGAGAATCCGTAATAATTTGGTTTACGCTCATACGACCAATCTCAGAACGTAAACGGTCACTGAATTTACGACGCAGTAAAGTTTCAGCTTGCATTGTGTTACCACCACCTGTTGCCAGATAGTAGGTGCTGAAATCACTGATACGCCATTTCAGATAAGAATCGACTAATAAGTCTTTATTCTCACCTGATAAGAAACGGTCTTGCTGGATATTCATAGTTTGAATACGCGCATCCAGTTTTTTCACATTCTCAATAAATGGAATTTTAAAGTGAAGACCAGGTTCATAAACAACGGGTTTATTTTCAGCATCACGTACAACTTTCGCAAAGCGTAAAATAATGCCACGCTCGTATTGTTGAACGACAAACACAGAAGAGTACAACAACGCTAAAATAATAACTGCAACAACAGCGATAACTTTACGCATGATTATTGTCCTCCTTGATTATTGCCGTAAGGCTGACCATAACCGCCATTATTACTACCATATCCACCATTACCATAAGTCGTTGTTGCTGGTTTTTGTGCCGGTGCTGGATTTACAGTTGGAGCGGGTGTGTTGATACGAGCAGGAGCCTCAAATGTATTTGATGGTGCAGATTGAGATTGCTGACGTAACATTTGCTCTAAAGGCAGCACTAACATGCTATTACCTTTATCATTAGCGATGACTTTACGTGTTTTTGATAACACTTTTTCCATCGTTTCAATGTAAAGACGCTCACGAGTAATTTCAGGAGCAGCACGATATTCAGGTAAGATTTTAGCAAAGCTAGCTACCTCACCTTCTGCTTTCATCACCACACTGGTTTTATAAGCGGTTGCTTCTTCAATCATACGTTGTGCGTTACCTTTTGCTAACGGTAACACTTCGTTTTTATAAGCTTCAGCTTGACGGATTGTTTTTTGTTCTTCTTCACGCGCAGCAATTACGTCATCGAATGCCGCTTTTACCGCTTCTGGTGGGCGAGCCACTTGGAAGTTGACGTCCACAATCGAGATACCCATGTTATAAGGACGGATAGTCTCTTCTAATTCTTGACGTGTTTGGTCACGAATTTCTGAACGGTTAGAGGTCAGAATTTTTTCCATTTCTGAACGACCAATAACGCCACGTACTGCGCTGTCAGTTGCCTGACCTAAGCTGTTAATTGGTGTTGTCAGGTTAAATAGGAATGTTTCTGGATCAGAGACAACATACTGCACGTTTATCTCGACTTGAACCATGTTTTCATCTGACGTTAACATCATGCCACCCGTGGTTAAATCACGGATAGTTTTTACGTTAACAGGCTGAACTTCATCAATGAAAGTCGGTTTCCAGTTCAGACCAGGTTCAACGATTTGGTAAAATTTACCAAAACGAGTCACAACGCCTTGTTCTGCCTCTTTGATGGTATAAAAACCACTTGCAGCCCAAACCACGACAACCGCACCTAATGCAAGAGAAATCAAAAGATTTCCAGCATTGCTACGAGGACCGCCATTTTGCCCAGAAGAGGAATTTCCACCTTTTTTACCGCCGAAACCACCAAGCTTTTCACTCAGTTTACGGAACATATCATCGAGATCTGATGCTCCACGATTCCGACCTCCTTGATTGCCGTTGGAGTTACCGTTGCCATCGCCATTATTATTGCCGCTGTTTCGGTTACCCCACGGGTCGCGGTCTTGTCCGTTGTTACCGGGCTGATTCCACGCCATGTTCTAGCTCCATTATTATGATTAGATTTATCAGGCTTAAGAGCCGATTTCGTCGCCAGCTCTCAGTTAATGTTCATTATTATGGCCGAATATCAGACCACGTAATCCAATAAATTTGGTTCCTGCTTGCAAAGGCGGCGCCAGTCTACCATAGGCATACGTATGATTAGCCCAACTTTACCGTCTTTTTCAATCCATTCACGTTCTATTGATTGTAATTGATAAAAACGACTACGTAAGCGCCCTGTATTTTCTGGCGGTAAACGTAATTCAAAGTGTGCGATCTCACCTGAAAGACGTTCTGTCAACGCCTGATACAACAGAGGAATACCTTCGCCTGTTTGTGCAGAAACCCAAACCCTAACGGGTAAGTTTTCTTCATTTCGATCAATTCTTGGAGTGAAGTCTTCAAGAAGATCAATTTTGTTCATAACATGCAGTGTTGGTATCTCTTGAGCATCAATCTCTTCTAATACACTTTCAACTGCATGAATATTTTCCTCAAAACGACTATCTGCTGCATCAATCACATGAAGAAGTAAGGTAGCTTCTCGTGTTTCTTGCAAAGTGGCTTTAAAAGCAGCAACAAGATCATGAGGTAAATGTCGAATAAATCCAACTGTATCGGCTAAGACAACGGTTCCCACATCATCGACCTGAATACGTCTTAATGTCGGATCTAGCGTTGCAAAGAGCTGATCTGCTGCATACACATCAGAACAGGTAATATGATTAAATAAACTCGATTTCCCTGCATTTGTGTAACCAACAAGGGATAATGTTGGAATATCAGCTTTACTCCGCGCTTGCCGTCCTTGTTCGCGCTGACGCTCAACCCTACCCAATCGCATTAGAATTTGACTAATTTTACCTCGGAGTAAGCGGCGGTCTGTTTCTAGCTGCGTTTCACCTGGTCCTCGTAACCCAATCCCCCCTTTTTGTCTTTCAAGGTGAGTCCACCCTCTGACTAAACGAGTTGATAAGTGACGTAACTGGGCGAGTTCTACCTGTAGCTTTCCTTCATGGGTTCTTGCTCTTTGAGCAAAAATATCAAGGATAACTCCCGTGCGATCAACCACACGGCATTCACAAAGTCTTTCCAGATTTCGTTCTTGTGCAGGTGTTAGTGCATGATTAAATAAAACAACATCTGCACCACTTGCTTTTACAGCTTCGGCAATTTCTTCTGCCTTACCTTCACCCACATAATATTTAGGATGAGGCGCTTTGCGATTTCCTGTAATAATCTGAACTGGTTTAACACCCGCAGATGTCACCAAAGATTCAAATTCTTGTAAATCATCAACGTCCTTTTCTTGAGAAAAGAAGACGTGCACTAAAACGGCTAATTCGCCACCTTCATAACGATCAAACAAAGGCGAAACCTCTTGGACTTTATAAAAACAGGAAAAAACATAGGTAAAGTCTCCCTACCTATGTTTTTCTTATATCAAGAATAATATTGGATTATTATTCTGCAACATCATCCTGCTGAGCAGCGCCACCATTGTAGCCTGTACCAGTTTGGTTCGTGCCTGTGTTGCTATGATGAGAAACAGGACGCGAAGGTACCACGGTAGAGATAGCATGTTTGTATACCATCTGACTTACTGTGTTTTTCAGCAAAATAACAAATTGGTCAAAAGATTCGATCTGACCCTGCAATTTAATGCCGTTTACCAAATAGATAGAAACGGGAACCCTTTCACGACGTAATGCGTTCAGGAAAGGATCTTGCAAAGATTGCCCCTTAGCCATTCTATGTTTTCCTTATTTTGTTGTTTTATATTAGAACCCAATTGGTTCGAAAAATGAACTACTCAAAAATTGCGCTTTGGCAACTATCAATTTTACACAAACCTACCATCTATGCACTAACTACCTGCAAAACAGTGTCAAGAGATTGTTTTGGATCTTCACTATCAAGCCAGTGAATGTCATTCCAACCTCTTAACCAGGTGATTTGTCGCTTCGCTAATTGCCGGGTAGCACAGATCCCTCGATAAACCATCTCATCATAATCTATTTCGCCTGATAAATATGACCACATCTGGCGATAACCGACACAACGTACAGAAGGTAGATCTTCATGCAGATCGCCCCGTTCATATAATGATTTTACTTCATCTTCAAATCCACACGTTAACATCTGTTTAAAACGGGCTTCAATGCGTTGGTGAAGAACATTTCTATCTTTCGGAGCAATCGCAAACTGATAAACATCATAGGGCAAAGACTCGCCTGATATTTTTGTCAATTCCGTCATTGTCTTACCTGAAATCAGGTAAACTTCTAGCGCGCGAGAAAGTCGTTGAGGATCATTAGGGTGGATCCGTTGTGCTGCTACGGGATCAACCAATGCTAACTCTTTATGTATTGCCTCCCACCCTTGCTCTGCTGCTTTTTTTTCTATTTCAGCACGAACATCCGAATTGGCACTGGGTAAAGGCGATAGACCTTCAAGTAACGCTTTAAAATATAGCATAGTCCCACCCACTAATAGTGGAATTCGCCCAGCCGCAGTAATTTCTTCCATTGCATTTAATGCATCACGTCGAAAATCCGCAGCGGAATAGGGAAATGCGGGATCTAGAATATCAATTAATCGATGTGGAGCAAGCGATTGCTCATTCGCATCCGGCTTCGCTGTGCCGATATCCATACCACGATAGATAAGAGCTGAATCCACGCTAATAATATCTACAGGCAGTTTCTGTCTCAGTGCAATTGCTAATGCTGTTTTACCTGACGCTGTAGGTCCCATTAGGAAAATTGCTTTAGGTTTTATTTGCGTGTTCACATCGCTCATTATTTAATGCCACTACCACTGGTTGTAAATCAATTAATTGTAATAAGTTTTTTGCTGGCTGTCTGACATATTGAGGGCAGAGTCTTTCAATATCAGCCAATAATCCTACTGCTTGAGCTTGCGACCATTGCGCCTGCTCTGCTCCTAATTGTTTTGCAAACCATTGTCCAAGTTGTTGCTCGGTACAAGATTGTTCTGCTGACAAATAGGCTAATAATGCGGTCAGCAACACAGGTAAATTTTGCTGGCGCAAAGGTAACGACACTGCATGTATTGTTGCTTTACCGTGAGAAATTTCGATAACGATCCCGAAATGACTAATTAGCGATTGAAACTGATTGAAGACACTAATTTCTTCTTTGCTCAATACCAATTTTAAAGGCACTAACAGAGGTTGTGGCTTCAATGTTTCATCTTTAGGCAGTAATTGCGCACATTTTAACAGAAAATCAGCTTCTTCCAATGATAACAGCCCAAGACCTTGTGAAGATTCTATTAACGCATATTTGTGCTGATAAATTGCCAATACTCGCCCAAAAGTATAATCAGTTTGTCCATCTTTCGCATTGACGGAACGAGGCATCACCGAAATAACATTTTCTTCAATATTATTAGTTGTATGAACGATTTCACCTAAATTCAATGGGGCACGGTCAGGAAATAGTGGTATTTTTTCTTTATCTTTTGATGTGGATACACTTTCTTGCATCATTTTTTGATAAAGCGCACCTTGTGTCCGTTGGTAGCTATCACCAAACTGACGATGCCCTCCAGATTGAGAGGCTTGCTTTTGATGAGAACTATTGTTGTGCTCTCGTTCACTGGAGTGGTGTGATGATGTATTTGGTGGAGTTTGAGCCTCTGGTGATTGATAAGGCTGAGAAAATACGTTTTCACCTGCAACTTGACGGTTTTCAGGAAAATTTAACGCAATTTCGTGTTCTTCTTCGTCATCTGAAGTCAGTGATAAAGGCTCTTGCGTTGCTTGTCGTAAAACACTCAACACACCTTGATAAATAAAATCATGAACCAAACGAGATTCATGAAAACGAACTTCGTGTTTCGCAGGATGTACGTTTACATCGACTTGATGAGGATCAACACTTAAGTACAAGATGTAAGAAGGTTGCTGCTCTCCTTGCAAATATCCTTCGTAAGCTTGGCGAATCGCATGATTAATCAACCTATCACGCATCATTCGTCCATTCACATAGCAATACTGAATTTCACTACTTTGCACTGGTGATAAAGGGTGTTCTACCCAACCTTTTATTGCTAAATCACCATGTTCCCACGATAAATGCATTGATTGGTTGACAAAATTATTACCACAAATCGCACTCAAACGGCGATTTTGCTGACTTTCATCTTTCACTGCACGGTATTGCCGAACACGCTTACCGTTATGGGTAAGATTTATAGAGATATCAAAACGCGATAATGCAATGCGGCGTACCACTTCATCAATATGTGCAAACTCTGTTTTTTCAGTACGTAAGAATTTACGTCTTGCTGGCGTGTTATAAAAGAGATCAAGCACTTCAACTGTACTTCCGACAGGATGAGCGGCAGGTTTAACAGTCACCGCCATATCTCTGCCTTCAGCGTAAGCTTGCCATGCTTCTTCTTGATCTTGAGTACGTGATGTCAGTGTTAAACGGGAAACTGAGCTAATACTCGCTAATGCTTCCCCACGAAAACCCATACTCATTATGGCTTCGAGATCGTCAAGACTTGATATTTTGCTGGTTGCATGGCGAGCAAGTGCTAACTTCAAATCATCACGATTGATACCACATCCATTATCACGAATACGAATAAGCTTGGCACCACCTTTATCGATATCAATATCAATTGAGGTCGCGCCTGCGTCTAAACTATTTTCCAGCAACTCTTTAACGACAGAGGCTGGTCTTTCAACAACTTCCCCTGCGGCAATTTGGTTTGCAAGCTGAGGAGGTAATAAATTTATCGCCATTACCTTTATTCCATTTTACTCAATCAATTAGGCGCGTTTTGTAAAGGATGAGCCAGAAAATAATTTCTTAAACCCGCATGAATAGATGCCGCGAGTTTCTCTTGATAAGCATCAGAAATCAGTAATTGCTCTTCTGACGCGTGGCTGATAAAGCCTGTTTCAACTAAAATTGAAGGGATATCAGGTGAACGTAACACACCTAAGCTCGCATGTTCTGGTGTTTTCTTATGTAGTGAACCCACTTTTCTTAGTTCAGACAATACAGCAACAGCAACGTCATAACCTACTCGCTGCGAATTACCAAACTGCAAATCAAGTACTGTTTGACTTAAATAAGGATCAGCACCATCCAATGCATCACCAGCACCACCGAGTAATTCAGACTGTTTTTCGCTTTGTTCAAGCCACTTACCTAATTCACTGTTTGCACGACGATTAGAAAGCACCCACACAGAAGCGCCTCTTGCGCTGCGATTTGGCGCTGAGTCTGCATGAATAGACACTAACATATTCGCACTTTGCTTACGGGCAACTTCAGAGCGCCCGGCAACTGAGATAAAATAATCGCCACTACGTGTTAGAACAGGTTTAAACATAGGATCATTGCGTAAGCGCGCTTCCAACTTCCTTGCCACACTTAGCGTTACGTCTTTTTCACGATTACCTTTCTGACCAATCGCTCCCGGATCTTGCCCACCATGACCCGCGTCTATCGCAATAATAATTTGGCGAGAGCCTGCTTGTGGTTTTGATGGTGTATTACGTGGCTTTACAATAGGAACAACAGGTGTAACTTCTGCTATCGGCTTGGTCATTAAAGGCGCCATTTCCCTATTTGTATTTACAGTTGATGTAGTTGTGGTTGCTATCGGTGATAACGTAACAACACTTACTGTCGATTGAGCATTGCTATTTTGTCGACTATTTATAGCTTTGATAGTAAGCACTAACTTATAGCCACCACTTACTTTCATTAAACTCTCAGTTACGACAACAGGCTGAGCAAGCTCCAGTACTATACTTTGGTATTGGCTATCTTTTGATTGCGTTGTACGAATTTTATGAACTAATAGGCCGTTACCTAATGTTGCAGGTAATCCTGTAATTTTTGTGCTCTGTTTAAAATCCATCACCAAACGGTCAGGACTTTTTAATGAATAATATCGATAACTAGGCTTCCCATCACGAAAAGAGAATGTGAGAGTTGTTGCTGAAATACCGTTTTCTGATTTTACTTCTGTCACAGTAGCGGCTTGTGCTATTTGCACAAAAAATAAAGACAAAACAACCAACAGAAAGGCAACAACATAGCGCTGACTTTGACTCACAATGGTGATGAGACTCGACATAATCAATATTCCTTTATGCAGACTGAATACGGGATAAAACAGTATTCCCTCTTTGTGAAAGGGCAACAAAACGCGCTTTTCGACCTTCATCTTCGTAATTTAAATGAAGTTCTAAATCAGCGTTAGGTAAAAAGCCTTCGCCTTGCGATGGCCACTCAATAAGGCATAACGCGTCTTGTTCAAAATAGTCGCGTATTCCCATAAATTCCAACTCTTCAGCAGAAGCTAAACGATAAAGATCAAAATGATATACAGGATTTGGCGAAAGCATATAGGGCTCAACTAATGTATATGTTGGGCTTTTAACATGCCCTTGATGACCAAGCGCTTGTAAAAAGCCTCGGCTAAAGGTTGTTTTTCCAGCACCAAGATCGCCATATAAATAAATGATCAATCCGCTATGATTAGTCGCCATTGCAACAGCACGCCCGAGTTCAACTGTCGCCGCTTCATCTTCTAATGTAACAACCCATTCTTTCATATTTAATATAATCTATTGTTAAGTTATAACGGCTTAATAAAGAGAGATCGTTGGAGAACATCAAATACTAAGCTTTATATATTTTCTTAAGGCAAATAGTTATCGAAATCACTATCAAATAACCATACCATAAATCTATTTATTGCGAGGATTTTTCCTACTGCCTCACTATGATACACTGCGCGCTCTTAGGACTCACCTCTTACCTATTGATTCGGTTTATTCATGTCATCACTCGATCTTAATCTTCTCGCTCAAAACATTAAATTATGGGGTTCTGAGCTAGGTTTTCAACAAACAGGGATATGTGATACTGACTTATCACTTGAAGAACCTCGCCTGCAAGCGTGGTTAGATAAGCAATATCACGGTGAAATGGCGTGGATGGAAAAATATGGAATGACACGAGCCAGGCCTCATGAACTGGTTCCGGGTACATTACGCGTTATCAGTGTGAGAATGAATTATCTTCCTACGGATGCAGCTTTTGCACGAACCTTAAATAATCCAGAACAAGGTTATATCAGCCGTTATGCACTTGGTCGGGATTATCACAAAGTATTAAGACAACGTCTTAAAAAACTCGGCGAAAGAATTTCACAATATTGTCAGCAATTCGAATATCAAGGGGTAGTCAACTTTCGTCCTTTCGTTGATTCAGCACCTATTATGGAGAGACCATTAGCCGTTAAAGCAGGACTTGGTTGGGTTGGTAAACACTCACTTGTTATTAACAATCAAGCAGGCTCTTGGTTTTTCCTTGGTGAATTACTGATTGATTTACCCTTGCCTACCGATAGCCCAGTTGAAGAGCAATGCGGTAAATGTGTCGCCTGTATGACAACCTGTCCAACAGGTGCCATTGTTGAACCTTATACTATTGATGCTCGTCGCTGTATTTCTTATCTCACTATCGAACTCGATGGTGCTATTCCTGAAGAATTTCGTCCTCTGATGGGTAATCGTATTTATGGCTGTGATGATTGCCAGCTTATCTGCCCTTGGAATCGTTTTTCATCACTGACTGACGAAGAAGATTTCTCTCCTAGAAGAGCACTTCATACCCCAGAATTACTCGATCTTTTTCAATGGAATGAAGATAAATTTCTGCGTATTACTGAGGGGTCACCGATCCGTCGTATTGGCTATTTACGTTGGCTTAGAAATATTAGCGTGGCGTTAGGAAATGCACCTTATCAAGATAAAATTATACTTGCTTTGCAAGAACGCTTTGGATTGAGTGATGTTTTAGATGAACATTTAAACTGGGCGATTGCACAACAGACAGCGAAGAGAAATGAAAAAGAAGTAAAAATACAGACTTCACAACAAAAACGCTTAGTAAGGGCGATAACCAAGGGCTTACCTCGTGACGCTTAATTTTTAACAGAATAAACGCATTACGAGTAACCATTAATTTCCTCTGTGAATAAAATAAAAATCCCTTGCCTATCAACATGAACAAAAAATTCAAGCGAACTAAGACTCAAAATTAAAAAAATTAAAATAAACTTAATTATCAATTAGATATAAAATCCAATCAATTTATTGAAGAGCATAATATTCTTATCACTTAATGATGCGTGCTTGTGGATAACTCTGTGCAGTAAAAAAATAAATAGTGCTTAGATGCGATGGTTATTAGCATCTCACTGTGGATAAATCGATTTGGGAAGATTTAAAGAATAGTAGAATATATATCACGTTTTTTTAAAGAAAAGCCTGAAAAACTCTTTTCTTTTTCTAAAATACTATTCAATGCATGTTTAACAGAATAAAGGCCTAAATCCTAAAAAATGATCGTACCTCTCGTTTCCCTCTAAATGAGGAAAGGCGCACATTCTAGTGCTGTCAAAATAGAAATGCAAGCAAAGATCAAAGATAGATCACAAAAAAATAGCTTGATCTTACATGCAGTAATGACATTTTCTTTTTTGATCAGAAATCCTACACACTCTCTTTGCGCGTATTAAGTAAAATTCCTTAACCTGCACCCTAAAACAGTGTAGTCGATATTTAAAAAAGCGAGAGAAAAAACTTAAAATTTTCTTTATGGGGATTAAAAAATGAGATTTGATGAAATAGAAGAGAAAAAACTTGGAGCGGGAAACGAGACTCGAACTCGCGACCCCAACCTTGGCAAGGTTGTGCTCTACCAACTGAGCTATTCCCGCATTTGGTAAGTTTTGACAATTATAAGTGAAAGATTTGGAGCGGGAAACGAGACTCGAACTCGCGACCCCAACCTTGGCAAGGTTGTGCTCTACCAACTGAGCTATTCCCGCGTCGTATAATACTACTAATAATTGTCTAAGAAAGATTGGAGCGGGAAACGAGACTCGAACTCGCGACCCCAACCTTGGCAAGGTTGTGCTCTACCAACTGAGCTATTCCCGCGTCTTTCTTACACCCGTACAAACAAAATTCTTCATCGGTACGGGAAGCGCATTATACGAGAAAAATGCTTAACCGCAAGCCCTTATCAACAAAAAAATACGTTTTTTTGATTACATGTCGATAAAATCATCATAATGATGCAATATCAATCATTAATGCACGCTTTTTACTCTTTAATAAAGGTTTTACGATAATAAGCAAGCTCTGCAATAGATTCACGAATATCATCCAATGCCTGATGCGTATTTTTTTTCTCAAAACCTTCTAAAATTTCAGGTTTCCAACGGCGAGCTAATTCTTTTAATGTGCTCACATCGAGATAGCGGTAGTGAAAATATTGCTCTAGCTCTGGCATATAACGGTATAGAAAACGTCTATCTTGCCCCACACTATTACCACAAATAGGTGATACTCCTTTTGGTACCCATTTTTCTAGGAATTCAATTGTCTCTTTTTGTGCTGAATTATCATCATATGAACTGGCTTTTACGCGCTCAACTAAGCCGCTACCTGTGTGGGTGCGTGTATTCCATTCATCCATTAAACTTAATTGTTCATCTGATTGATGTACTGCAATTACAGGGCCTTCGGCTAAAATATTAAGTTGAGGATCTGTCACGATAGTGGCAATTTCGATGATACGGTCACATTCAGGATCAAGACCGGTCATTTCCAGATCTATCCAGATCAGATTATTCTCGCTTTTTGACATAATATATCCTAGCTGTTTCTAAGTGTGAGACATGATATTTTAGCGTTTATCATAGCGCGTTTACTCAATAAGCACGACAGAAGAACATCTAACCGAATAATACAAGTGAGGATCGGTGACAAAACGTAAATTATCTAAAGGCCAGCAACGCCGAGTACAAGAAAATCATAAAAAGCGTTTGCAGAGCAAAGAGAAAAAAAACCACGTTGAATTAGACGATACGCAATTAGGCGAAGCGACCGAAGGTTTAGTGATCAGCCGTTTTGGTCAACATGCAGATATTGAAGCTGCTGACGGCACAATTACACGATGCAATATTCGACGCACAATTTCATCACTGGTCACAGGTGATAAAGTTGTTTGGCGTCCTGCGCTACAAACACAGGAAAATGTCCGCGTAAATGGTATTGTAGAAGCTGTGCACGAACGAACTTCCGTGCTTACTCGTCCTGACTATTATGATGGTATTAAGCCTATTGCCGCTAATATTGATCAAATTATTATCGTTTCGGCCATTTTGCCTGAACTTTCTTTAAATATTATCGATCGTTACCTTGTAGCATGTGAAACCTTAAATGTTGAGCCTCTAATTGTGCTCAATAAAATCGATATGTTAGATGGAGAAAGCCGTAAGACAGTTAGTGAGTGGATGCAGACTTATAAAGATATTGGTTATCGTGTCCTTGAAGTCTCTAGCTATACCAAAGAAGGGTTAGAAGCACTAACTCAAGAGCTAATCGGTCGTATCTCTATTTTTGCAGGTCAATCCGGTGTCGGTAAATCAAGCTTACTTAACACGCTGTTACCCCCAATGGAAGAAAGCATTGTTGTTAATCAAGTCTCTGACAATTCAGGTTTAGGCCAACATACCACAACCGCATCACGGCTTTACCATTTCCCACAAGGCGGAGATGTGATTGACTCTCCAGGGGTACGTGAGTTTGGTTTATGGCACTTAACGCCAGAGCAAGTAACAAAAGGTTTTGTTGAATTCAGACCATACCTTGGTGGTTGTAAATTCCGTGATTGTAAGCACTTAGATGATCCGGGTTGCTTAATTAGTGAAGCGGTAAGAAACAACGAAATCGCAGAAACGCGATTTGAAAACTACCATCGAATTTTAGAAAGTATGAGTCAGGTGAAAGTTCGTAAGAACATTAATTTAGACTCTTAATAATTGATTCACTGACAACCCTATTAAGGGTGGGTACAATAGACCCCTTTTGTCTATTTTTATCGTTTAATCCCAGAGGTTGCCATTTTGGACAAGCTAAAAATTAAACTACAGTATTTATTGCCTAAATTATGGCTAACACAGTTAGCAGGTTGGTTCGCAAATAAAAAAGCAGGTGCCATCACCCAGTTTGTTATCAAGGCTTTTGCGAAAGCGTATAAAGTTGATATGAATGAAGCAAAAGATAGCCAGTTCCAAGCTTATTCTACATTCAATGACTTTTTTATTCGTGCTTTAAAAGACGGTGTTCGCCCTATCGTTGAAGGTGATGACAAACTAGCATTACCAGCTGATGGTGCAGTAAGCCAACTTGGTCTAATTCAAGATGATCAAATCTTGCAAGCCAAAGGGCATCACTACACCCTTGAAGCATTACTTGCTGGTAATTTTATGTTGGCAGATCAGTTCCGTAATGGTCAGTTTATTACGACATATCTTTCTCCTCGTGATTACCACCGTGTTCATATGCCTTGCGATGGTTTATTAAAAGAGATGATTTATGTTCCGGGCGATCTCTTCTCTGTTAATCCATTAACGGCGGCCAATGTTCCTAATCTATTTGCACGTAATGAACGTATTATCTGCCTCTTTGAAACTCAATTTGGCCCAATGATACAAATTCTGGTTGGTGCAACAATTGTCGGTAGTATTGAAACGGTTTGGTGTGGCATGGTAACACCACCTCGTGAAGGTATTATCAAACGTTGGACATATCCTCAAGCGGATAAAGCAGGAGCAATATTCTTGAAAAAAGGTGAAGAAATGGGCCGATTTAAGTTAGGCTCAACAGTCATCAACCTTTTCCCAGAAAATGCTGTTCAATTGAATAAAGATCTTATGAATGGCTCCGTTACATTAATGGGGGAACAACTGGGTTCCATCATCAATGTCGCTGGTAATGACAATAATGCCATCAGTGAATAACACGTAATTCGGAGTAACTTTGTGCGCCTGATAATTAGCCTTTTCTTCTCGCTCTTTTTGATGCTTTCGTTAAACACATCCGCAATATCAGCGGATGTGGAGAAATTACGTCAAGACATTAAACAACTTGAAGGAAGCACCAATCCTCAAGATATTGAGGCAGTTCAGGCGCTACAAGGTACTATCAACTGGATTAATGATGGTGAAAAAGCGCAAATAAACGCAGATAACTATCAAAAAACCATTGATGATTACCCTCAAATTACGCAAGAGTTAAGAACCAAGCTTCTTGAAGAAAGCCACGCTGTTCCTACTATTCCTGAAAAAATTAGCATCCCTGATTTAGAACAGAAAATTATTCAAATCAGCAGCCAATTAATGGAACAAGCAAGGCTTCAACAACAAGAGCAAGATAAAAGCCGTGAAATTAGCGAGTCTTTAAATTTATTACCCCAACAGCTTTCTGAAGCACGCCGTTTACTCAGTGATGCAACAGCAAGACTTGCCTCTATCAGTGCATCAACAACACCGTTAACAGAAGCACAAAATAAGCTCACACAAGCAGAAGTCACCGCACGTAAAGCGATGGTTAATGAGCTTGAAATGGCACAGCTTTCCGCTAATAACCGCCAAGAAATCGCTCGCCTTCGCTTAGAATTGTTTAAAAAACGCTATCAGCGTCTTGATGTACAACTACAACAATTACGTAGCTTATTAAACATAAAGCGCCAAGAAGTCGCTGATCTTGCGTTAGAAAAAACAGAAATGTTGGCCGAACAAGGTGGCGAATTACCCGAGTTTCTGACAAAACAGATCCAAACTAACCGCGAACTCTCTCAGATCCTGAATAAACAAACTCAAGAAATGAGCGAGCTATCAGAAAAACAGCGCATTACTACACAACAGACACAACAAGTTCGTCAAACCCTCACTACTATACGAGAACAAGCACAGTGGCTAAGTGGTTCTACTGCATTAGGTGAAGCATTAAGAACACAGCTTTCTCGCTTACCGGAAATGCCTCGTTCACAAGAGCTTGATAGAGATATTATTCAGTTACGTGTTGAGCGTTTAGGTTATGAGGATATGCTGGAAAACCTAAGTAAGATCCAGCCACCAGAAACTGCCGATGGCTCTAAATTGCCTGAAGCTCAGCAATATATTTTTGATTCTCTTATCCAAGCACGTCATGAATTATTGAATTCGTTGCTATCCGGTTATGATTCTCAAATTCTTGAATTAACAAAACTAAAAGTTGCAACAACACAATTAGCGGATGCTTTAAAAGAAACAAAAGATGCAACAAACCGTTATATGTTCTGGGTTGCTGATATCAGCCCTATCAAATTTAATTATCCGGTTTTATTAGTCAAAGATATCACTCGACTGCTTTCGCTAGATACCTTTTCACAATTAGGTCATGCAGCAGTCAGCATGCTTAAAAATCAGGATACGTTCCTATTCTTATTTGTCACTTTATCGATTGTGGGCTTTAGTCTGCGTACTCGAAAACATTACAACGCATTTCTTGAAAGAGTCAGTAACCGTATTGGTAAAGTCACACAAGATCACTTTTCACTGACGATACGCACTGTCTTTTGGTCTATTTTAATTGCGTTACCATTACCTCTGTTATGGTCTGCTGTAGGTTATGGCTTACAAAGTGTTGAATGGCGTTATCCAATGGCAGGAGCGATTGGATATGGGGTAACAGCTGCGGCTCCAGTGCTGTGGTTATTTATGATCAGTGCAACCTTTGCACGTCATAACGGTCTATTTATTGCTCAATTTAAATGGAAAGAAAGCCGTGTTAAAAAAGCGATGCGCTTTTACCAGCTTTCTATCTTTGTCATCGTTCCACTAATGATGTCATTAGTCACTTTCGAATATTATAGCGATAGAGAATTTGCACCGACAGTTGGTCGCTTCTGCTTCTTATTGCTCTGTATCGCCCTAAGCTTTATTACGTCTAGCCTTAAAAAAGCCCACGTTCCACTTTATCTTGATAAACATGGATCTGGCGATAACCTGATCAACACCATTTTATGGTGGTTCTTGCTGATTGCTCCGGTTGTTGCAGGTTTAGCCGCAGTATTAGGTTACCTTTCGACCTCGATTGTCTTACTTGGTCGTTTAGAAATGTCTGTCGCCATTTGGTTTGCCCTACTGATTATTTATCACATTATTCAGCGATGGATGCTTATTCAGCGCCGGAAATTAGCCTTTGAACGTGCTAAACAAAAACGTGCAGAAATTCTCGCTCAGCGTGCAAAAGGTGAAGATGAAAATACGATTGTTGGGAGCAGTGGTGAAAGTACTGTAGGACTTGAAATTGAAGCACAAGAAATAGACCTTGATGCTATCAGTGCGCAATCTATTGGTTTAGTTCGCTCTATTCTAACGATGATTGCATTAGTTTCGATGATCTTATTGTGGTCTGAGTTAAACACGGCGTTCTCTTTCGTCGATAATATTCGCCTTTGGGATGTTACCTCTTCGGTGAACGGCGTTAACACGGTACAACCTATCACGATGGGCTCTATTTTAGTGGCGATCCTCGTCATTATCATCACAACCCAATTAGTTCGAAACCTTCCTGCTTTACTTGAGTTAGCTATTTTACAGCATCTTGATTTAACACCGGGTACAGGTTACGCCATTACTACCATGACCAAATACACCATAACTTTAATTGGTAGTATTGTGGGCTTCTCTTTATTAGGGATTGAATGGTCAAAATTACAATGGCTAGTAGCAGCTATGGGGGTTGGGTTAGGTTTTGGTTTACAAGAAATTTTTGCCAACATCATTTCTGGTTTAATGATCTTATTTGAAAAACCAATCCGTATTGGCGATACCGTTACCATTCGTAATTTGACCGGAAATATTTCTAAGATCAACACACGGGCAACTACGTTGACTGACTGGGATAGAAAAGAAATTATCGTACCGAATAAAGCCTTTATTACAGAGCAATTTATTAACTGGTCACTATCAGATTCCGTCACCCGTATCGTAATGACAATCCCTGCACCAGCAGACTGTAACAGCGAGCAAGTGACAAATGTGTTATTAGAAGCCTCAAAACGCTCTACGATGATTTTAGAAAACCCAGCACCTGAAGTTTATCTGGTCGATTTACAGCAAGGTATTCAGATTTTCGAATTACGTGTTTATGCCGCAGAGATGGGACATAGAATGCCAGCAAGACACGAGATCCACCAAAATATTCTCTTAGCCTTTGCAGAGCACGGAATCCCATTACCGTTCCCACCATTCCAAGCAAGAGTAGATATGATGGGTAATACAATTCGTAGTTCAATGCGAGCAACACCAAGAGAAGTGGGCGGATTATAAATACCATTTCAATTAATTTGATGAAAAGTCATTATTTTTTCGAAAAAAATGAAAGATAATGGCTTGATTCTTTTTTCACATTTTTACCCCTCCCTACACTATGTATCTCTTTCTCTTATAGCTTGTTGATTGTATAAAATATATCCATATTTTCGTCCTAATTTTTTATTTCTAGAAAAAAGGAAGATTATTTTTTGATTTTTTGATTAATAAAACTGATAAATAATAACACATAGAAACTATCTATCACTCGACAACAATATAAAGATAATAAAATGAGCATCATAAAAAGATTGCCATTTTTCGGATAAATAATTTTAAAGCAGTATATTTTTCTAACAAAACGCCTATTTAACAAAAGAAAAAAATACCATTTTGGATAAAGCGTTTCATTCACCTTAAGATACAATCTATTTTGTCTTACCTTTATTACTTTGCTTCACTATTACGAGTAGCGGATGCTTAACCAAAATCGACCTACAATTATTTAATTAGATCATATTTTTACGTTTTTATACTTAACTTCACTCTCTATATGAGTGATGATGACTGTTCTATTGGTGTTTAAATTTTAATTTGATGTCTATAATAGCACTTACTTCTTCCTTAAATTAAAATATGCTAAGTCATTTATAGAGCACTGGACTTAATATTCTAATTTTAAACATCAATAGTTTTACATAGCAGGATTCAATCTCATCTCAAAATTTAACACTACACACAGTCTAATTTAGATTACTAGGTAGTATTTACCATCAAAAACTGTTTTCTTTATTTTAGTATAATTATCTAAGCTAAATACGGAATATTTTATTTTTTTAACTTTATACTAAAAAAAGAATAAGAATAAATTAAAGATAAATAGAAAAAAAATGATAAAGATAAAAACAAGATAATTATAAAAATATTAACTTTAGAAAAATATCACTTAAATCTTATAATTCAATAAAAACAAAAAAAGAAATAAAAAAAATAAAAATATAAAATTCTCACTTATTATAATAACCAACATTTTTTATGTTATATAAATTAAATCAATAAGAAAGAGTAAAAAAGATTTATCACAATCGTATAAAATAAAATCCAGAGAATAACAAAAATAAGAATTAATAAATATTTTCCCTAATGACTGAACTACTTATTAATTAATAGCATTACAGATTATAATGTTAATATTTTTTAAACTTGCTTAAAAAATGAGTATTACTACCTATTAACAATGCTAAGATATATTGCTAGCTTCATTTTGAATGAGTATTAAATAAACAATAATAAGAAGGTTCCATTATGGAAAAATCCCGAACGACTCTCGATCAGTGGATTACCTTACAAGCCGTCGTTGATTATGGTGGTTTTGCTCAGGCAGCAGATGCCTTACATAGAACACAATCATCAATTAGCTATACAATTAATAAATTAGAACAAACATTGGGCATTGAAATTCTCTCTTTAGAGAAAAGACGAGCAGTACTTACGCATGAAGGTAAGCTCTTACTCGATTTATCGAGAGAATTAACTGAAAAAGCCATTTCACTGGAGAAAGAAGCAAAAAAATTAATACTTAACAATAAGTTAAAAATAAATATAATTATTGATCCTTTATATATTTCAGACTTGTTTTTAGATAAAGTCTCGCAATTTATTAAAGAGAATAAACATTATGATATTAATATTCATAAAGTTTCACTCAGCCAGTCGGACGTATTATCTCAAAAAAATCAGGATTTAGTAATAACACACCACAATATAAAATCATTACAACCTATTGATTTAGAAAGTATTAAAACGGTGTTAGTGACACACCCTGAAAGTGCATTACAACAGATCCCAAATAGTGATTTATGTAAGGAGTTACAAAAACATACATATATTTCATTATTTCGCAATAATACTGACATCGATCATAATAACCAAGTAATTCATGTTGGCTCAGTGGAAACCGCAATAAGCCTTGTTAAACATGGTCTTGGCTATTCTCGACTCCCCTTAGCTGTCATTCAGGAAGAATTGAATAAAAATTCGATTAAACAATTAAATACGCACAACAATGATAAAGAATATAATTTTTATCTTTATTTGAATAAAAATTCATTCCCTATAGAGGATATAGAGAAACTATTATTAGCAATAAACAGTTCACCTCGTGATTTAATTAATGACTAATTAAACATTATTCTTAATTAAAAAAACAAACATTAAACATTTTGATATTAAGACAAAAAAACTCATGTAAATCTTCATTAACTTAAATTTTTTGTAATGCTATATTTTATTGGCATATCTCCTATGCGAATAAATCTATACTTAAATCTATACTTATAAATAAATTAAAAAGTAAAATTAATTACTTTTTATACAGGACTGATCATGAGCAAATTAAATAAATCACTCTATTTATTAGGGATGAGTTTCTCTCTACTTTCTGCACCTGCAGCTTTTGCATCGGGCACGATTAATTTTACTGGAGAAATAACAGACCAAGCTTGCACCGTAGATAGCTCTTCTAAAAATCTGACTGTAGATTTAGGAAAAGTATCTTCAAAAAGCTTAACCACTAAAGGTGAAATCGCGGGCCTTAAAGATTTCACAATTAAACTAATTGATTGCCCTATTGATACCACTGTTGCCGTACGCTTTGGCGGTACTCGTGATGCAATTGATAGCGATATTCTAGCTATTGACCAGGTTTCTGGTGGTGCAACAAATGTCGGTATTGCATTATTTGAGAAAGATGCCGTATCTCAAATTAATCTCTATGACGACTCTAAAGAGATCGAAATTAATGGTACTGAAATTAACTTAGATTATGTTGCTCGTTATAAAGCAACAGCACAAGCAACACCAGGCCCAGCTAACGGCTCAGCCGTCTATAGCATCCAATATAAATAATAAAAAATGAGGGTAATACTTATTACCCTCTTATTTCTTCTTAACTTTATAGCACCAATATGAAAAAGAATATTTTTCTCACATTATTTTTTTACTTTTCTCTCATAACGGTATGCCATGCAGCAGGGATAAGTGTGGGTGGAACACGGTTTGTTTATAACGATAATGCTCGTGAAATCAGCATCCCAGTTCTAAATACCGATAAAGAAAAACCTTATTTGATCCAAAGTTGGGTTTCAGCTTTTCAAGGTAATGACAAAACACCTTTTATTGCAACTCCCCCTCTTTTTCGTATTGAGCCAGATAGCACTGGTACGGCACGTATTTCTTATACAGGAGCCCCCTTAAACTCAAATACCGAAGTTGTCTATTGGCTTAATATAAAATCTATTCCTCCCGTTGAAAAAAGTCCTGAAAATCAACTTCAGTTGGTGATTAATTCTCAATTTAAGCTCTTTTTACGAGCTCATGATATCGAGCCACTTAATTTTAATAACGTCGAACTATCAAAACAAAATCAAGGCTTAGTGCTTAAGAACAACACACCTTATCACTTAACCATTAAACATATTTTTATTGATGATAAACGCCACCCTTACGATCCTTTAATTCAGCCACATCAAGAAGTTGTATTACTAAAAGAAACAACTACTTCTCAGAAAGTTACAGTACAGTTTATTAATGACTACGGTGCAACTGTAGATAAAGTATTAAACTAAGAGCGTATGGCGATGACTTTATCCATAATAGCGTTATCAACAAAACGATTATTCGTATTTTCTACCAATAATCTCAATCGCCACGGTTTGCTGACCATGGCGATCGCCACTATTTTATATCCTTATCAGGTAACGGCTGAAGAGCAATTTAACCCTGATGCACTCAATTTAGGAATAGAAAATCAAGTTGCGGATATTAATAGCCTTGATTATTTTTCTTATGCCGGAGGTCAACTTCCTGGCGTCTATTCTGTTGATATTTATCTCAATAATAAATTAATTGATAACCGCCAAGTACGTTTTATTTTTAACGAAGAAAAAAAGACACTTACACCAGAGATAACTAAACAAGACTTATTAAATTGGGGCGTCAAAGAGTCTGTAATACCACCATCTAATCAACAAATTAAAAATGAAACGATCACTGATATTGCTCGAGTTATTCCAAATGCAACATATCAGTATGATTTTTCACGAGCACGCCTGTCATTTTCTATACCACAAATTGCTTTATATAATTATGGGCAAGGCTATATCCCCCCCACACAATGGAATGATGGCATTAATGCGGCTTTTGTGAATTACACCTATCGACAAAATAAGTATTGGTATCATGATCAACATAATAGCGACTCTCTTTTTTTAGGGTTACGCAGTGGTGTTAATGTCGGTGCTTGGCGTTTGCGTAATCACAGTAACTATAATAAAAACAGTGATAACTCTTCGCAGTGGAAGAGTTTGCAAACTTATATTGAGAGAGATATTCGTAGTTTAAAAAGCCGTTTAACCCTCGGCGAAACTGCCTCTGATAATGATGTATTAGAGAGTATTCCATATCGTGGTATTAAACTTGCTTCTGATGAAAGTATGTTGCCACAAAGCCAACGAGGATTTGCCCCCGTTGTGAGAGGAATTGCTCAAAGCAATGCCGTGGTTACTGTTCGTCAAAATAACAGTGTGATTTACCAAACATCCGTTCCACCGGGTGAATTTGCTATTTCAGATTTATATCCCACCTCTTACAGTGGTGATTTACAAGTCACGATTGAAGAAGCGGATGGAACAACTCGTACTTTTTCACAACCCTTTTCAGCTGTTCCCATGATGCAACGTGCAGGTAGCTTAAAATACAGTGTAGATATCGGTAAGTATCATGCTGATACAGCTGCGAGAAAGCCTAATTTTTTTCAAACCTCTGCTATTTATGGGCTCCCTTATAATTTATCCATTTATGGTGGCACATTAATCTCTGCAGATTACCAAGCTTATGCATTAGGTACTGGGGTTAATCTTGGCTATTTAGGTGCCGTTTCTGCCGATATTACTCACGCGAAAACAACCTTAATAAATGATGATGAAGCTCAAGGACAATCTTATCGTATTCAATATTCTAAATATTTACCTGACACCCAAACAGGTTTTTCACTGGCGTCTTATCGCTATTCAACAAAAAATTATTATGATTTCTCGGCTGCTAATGAGCGTTTTTCTCATCTTTACCGTAAGAAAAAACAGTTTCAGTTATCTGTATCACAATCTTTAGGTGATATGGGTTATCTCTCATTAAATGGTTATCAACAATATTATTGGTATCAAGACAGAGTCGATCGTAATGTCAATCTCAGTTTTAACTCTAACTACCGTGCTTTAAGTTATAGCGTCTCTTATGCGTATAACAAGCGCCAGGAAAGTGGGCTAACCGATCAGATTTTATCCATTAATTTAAGTCTACCGTTTAATTTTACTCAAAATAATAATTGGTTAAGTTATCGCTACAACACCAGCCGACAAGGTGATTCGATTAGCTCAGTGAGTGTCAGTGGAACACAGCTAGAAGACAACAATCTGCAATATGATGTATCACAAAATTATAATCATACTCGCCAAGAATATAGTGGGTCAGTCAATGGTAATTACAGTGCATCCGGTGGCGAAGTAAATGCAGGTTACAGTTATGATAAACGTTATCAATCAATGAATTGGGGAGTAAATGGTGCGCTCTTAATTCATCAAGGTGGTATAACACCATCTCGTACAATCTATGATTCTGCAATTTTAATTAAAGCGGAAGATGTTGGTAACTTAAAAGTCAGTAGTGCGCAGAGCCTTTATACCAATAACCAAGGCTATGCGGTTATTCCTAATGTTTCACGTTATGAACGCAATAAAGTCACCGTCGATCCTGCCTCTTTAACGGGTAATAACGATGTTGAATTAACATCAACGACGGTTATACCGACCAAAGGAGCAATTGTTTTAGCTGATTTCAAAGCAAGAAAAGGGGCTCGTGTGCTTGCAAACTTACACTACAATGGAACACCATTGCCATTTGGTACTCAAGTTGAGATTTATCAACATGGACAAGTGCTTTCAAGTGGGATTGTTGCCAATGATGGTGAAGTTTTCTTAAATGGTGTACCTGAGCAGAGCCAGTTACGTGCTAAATGGGGTAACAGCGCCGTTGAACAATGCAAAACATTTTTAAATGCGGATCTCTCGTTAGAAAAGATCCAGTTTTTACAACTTGATTGCAGATAGGTGATAACAATGAATAAATATATAACACTAGGTTGTCTGTCTGCTTTTTTGTATACATCAACCACTATGGCTGAATTTAGGGCAGAGCTCACTACTAAGACAGTAACTTATTCAGCACCTATTTACGTATCGCGTTCAGCACCAATTTTAACAGAAGTCGCCACAATCCCGTTAGGAACAATGAATGCATGGACATGGTGGAACCTTTCTGGAGGCGAAGTTAGACCAGGGATTTATTTACCTGGTTCGTTTAATGCTTCCAGTCCTAGAGTGAATGGGGCTTATGTCAAAGAACTTAACAACAGTGGTATTGGCTATACGTTACATGGCACGATTAGCGGAAGTTGTAGTGGGTCTGCTTATGTCGATGGTCAGCAAAATATTGATGGTAACTATAGCAACAGGCTTATTTGTTCATCCAACGCCACCAGTGGTAATTACTCCGTTACATTAGAAATGAAGCTGTATAAGCTACGTGATAATGTGAAATCACAAACCATTCCAGGTATATGGGCTGCGATGTTAATCGTCTATAACAATGGTTTTATCACCAGTGACTATACAGGAAAAACAGAACCACGAATTAATCTTTCACCATTGACCATTATTTCTAGTGGTTGTGATGTCATAAATAACAATATTAATGTACCGCTTGAAGCTGTCCCTAAATCCAGTTTTAATGGTGTTGGATCTGTAAGTCCTGAGAGTATTAAAAATTTCAATATTGATTTGAGTTGTGATCCTGTTTCACCGATAAAAATTCGCTTCGATGGTGTTGCCGATAGCCAACAAACCGCAGGCACCATTGGCTTAAGTAACCCAACAGACAGTAATACAGCCAAAGGTTATGGTATACAGATTAAGTATCAAAACCAGCCAATAAAGCTGGGACAATTAATTACAGTAAGTGAAAAAAACAGCAGTTCCGGAAGTTATTCTATTCCTTTGGAAGCGGGTTATATTCAAACATCCGATACGACAAGTGCGGGAAAAGCAAACGGTACATTGCAATTTACAATGCAATATCACTAACGAAATTTAGGCTGATTTAAAAAGATAAAAAAAGGCGAACAACATTTTGTTCGCCTTTTTTCTTTAGATAGGATCACACTTGATATAATTTACGTAAATAATGGGGCACAGCTTCATCGGCATTAGCTCCAATCACTTCCATATTGGGGAGAAGATCTTTTAATGCTTGATGGGCATTTTCCATAATGCAACCTTTACCCGCCATTTGTAGCATCTCTTTATCATTCATACCATCGCCAAATGCGATAGCATCTTTTGCAGAGTGTTGCATCAGTTCAGCCACTTTCTCTAGGGCCTCACCTTTAGATACACCCCCTGCCATCACCTCTAAGCAATTACGCAGTGAGAAACTTACATTGACCTTATCACCCCAGCGCTGATTAATTTCATTCTCTAGCTTCAGTAATAGTTCATGATCATCAGAGGTGAAGAAGACCTTACACACATTAGTAGTTGGAAATCCTGTTTTGCAATATAGCTCATAGCCAAAGTCTGACTCTCGAAAAAACTCACAAGCCCCTGGCATCTCTTTATTAACATACCAATAATCACCAGCATAAATATTAGTTTCAATTTCAGGGTGATCAAAAACCATAAGAGCCAAGTCATAAGCAATTTCAGGTTCAAGATCTTGGCTAAAAATAAGGTCACCATGCGTGTTATGCACTCGCGCACCATTAGAGGTTATCATATAAGCGTTAATGCCTAATCCATCGCGGATCTGTGCGACATCAACATGATGACGACCTGTTGCAAATACAAAATGCACACCTTTATTAATAAGTAGGTGCAGGGTTTCTTGCGTATAGGGAGTTAATACATGATTAGGTGATAACAGTGTGCCATCAAGATCTGAAGCGACTATCGAATACATACACATTCCTGATTAAAATAAATGCTTATCATAAAACTCACAGATTTCATTTAATGCTTGTGAGCGTAGCTTATCTATTTCGAACAAGATTTCATGATGCGCACCCTCAATCACCAGTGGCAGTTTTTGCTTTTCTTCTCTTGTTCTGGACTGACTATAACGTTCACAGAAAGCCCTTAGCTCTTGATTATCTACCACTTTATCAAGCTCTGCTTCGAGCACTAATAGAGGGGTATTAATCTCTCCCGCATGTTCAATTAACCAATCTCCCATTTTTAGACTTTCTCCCATCCAATGATAAGTAGGCCCGCCTAATCGTAGTTCTGGAAAATCAGCATAATAACGTAAATACCGACGATATCGCTCATGGCTATGTGTTAATACATTAAGGATAAATGGCAGTGGAAACCATTTACCTGTTGATACCGCGTAGTTATTTCTTTCAGATTGACTTTGTTCTGCTCGGTTAACTAAAAAATTAGCTACCCAGCGAGGTATGGGTAATTTAATACCAAACATCGGCGCACTTAATGCTGCTGCTTTAAAAACATGAGTTTGCTTTAGAAGATATCCCGCTAAGATAGCACCGCCCATTGAATGAGCTAACGCAAAATAATGTGGGTATTGAAAAGGCAACACTATCGTATCAACGAATGTCGAGAAATCATCGATATAATCACTGAATTTCTCTACATGCCCTTTTTGCGTATCTTCTAATAGTCTGTCAGAAAGCCCTTGTCCTCGATGGTCAAGAAGAAAAATATCATAGCCTGAGTGAAAGAAATCGAATGCAACTTCAGGGTACTTTACATAGCTTTCGCTACGGCCTGAAGCAATAACCAGTGCTTTATTATGCGATGGTGAGCGCCAATGAACATAGCGAATTTTTGCACCATCAACACCAACAAATTCACCTTCTTCGCGTTGCCCCCAAAAATCCAATAAGACGCCGTTCGTAAATGCAGAAAACTGCTTTTCACGCGATAACCACGAATATTTTAACAGAGTGGTTGTCATTGGCTCTCCTTATTGGCGTTATTCAAAGCCTTCAATATGGTCACGAATGAGTGTCATAAAAGCGGGTCCAAATCGTTCTAATTTTCGTTGTCCAACACCGTTTATTAATAACAGTTCATCTGGATAAACGGGGCACTGCTCTGCCATTTCAATCAATGTGACATCATTAAAGACGACAAATGGCGGAATGTTTTCTTCATCAGCAATAGATTTACGTAATTTACGTAGTTTCGCAAATAATTTTCTATCGTACTGTCTATGGGCATTTTTTGTTTGTTGATTACGGCTTTTTGTTGGGCTTAATAATCTTGGTACAGCTAATTGTAATGGTACTTCACCACGTAAGATTGGCCTTGCCATCTCTGTCAGTTGTAATGCTGAGCGATGAACAATATTTTGTGTCACCATACCTAGGTGAATAAGCTGACGAATAACACTCACCCAATGCTCATGACTTTGCGCTTTACCAATACCATAAACAGGTAATGTATCGTGTCCTGAATCTCGAATACGCTGATTATTCGCGCCTCTTAAAATTTCAACAATATAACCAATACCAAAGTGCTGACCAGTACGATAAATACAAGACAATGCCTTTTGCGCATCCACTAAACCATCATATTGCTTAGGAGGGTCAAGGCAAATATCACAGTTACCACAAGCATTTTGTCGATGTTCATCGAAGTAATTTAGTAACACTAAGCGTCGGCATGTTTGAGCTTCAGCAAATGCTCCCATTGCATTAAGCTTATGCATTTCAATGGCTTTTTGATCACTTTCTGGCTTTTCATCTAAACAACGACGCAACCACACCATATCGGCAGGATCGTAAAATAATACGGCTTCTGCAGGTAACCCATCTCGCCCTGCACGCCCTGTTTCTTGATAATAAGATTCAATATTTCGCGGAATATCAAAGTGAACTACAAATCGGACATTGGGCTTGTTTATCCCCATACCAAACGCGACAGTAGCTACCACAATTTGTAAGTCATCACGCTGAAAAGCTTCTTGTACTTTCGCACGTTGTGCAATTTCCATTCCGGCATGATAACCCGCGATGCTTAATCCTCGTTTACTCAGGCGTTCTGCTGTTTCTTCAACTTTATTGCGACTATTACAGTAAATAATGCCTGACTTTCCTTTCTGGCCACGAATAAATAACCAAAGCTGATCAAGTGGTTTGTATTTCTCTACTAAAGTGTAGCGGATATTCGGCCTATCGAAACTACTGATATGGATTAACGGATCACGCAACACTAGCTGATTAATAATATCGTAACGTGTTGTATTATCTGCCGTTGCCGTCAACGCAATAATGGGAACATCAGGAAGATATTGCCTTAATAACCCTATGCCGCGATATTCAGGACGAAAATCATGTCCCCATTGTGAAATACAGTGTGCTTCATCAACAGCGAGTAATACGGGTTTCCATTGCACTAATTGATGAAGAAAACTCTCCATCATCAAACGCTCAGGGGCAATATACAGCAGTTTTATTTCACCCTTTTGACAACGTATTTGAACATCAAACTGCTCTTCACGCGTTTGGGTTGAATTTAAATAAGTAGCTTCAATACCATGAAGGCAAAGTTGATCAACCTGATCTTTCATCAGTGAGATAAGTGGCGAAACAACCACAGTCAACCCATCGAGTAATAATGCGGGAATTTGATAACAAAGGGATTTACCACCCCCTGTCGGCATCACAACTAGGCAATCTCTCCCAGTTGTAATGGTATGGATGATTTCTTGCTGACCAGGACGAAATTGCTGATAACCAAAGGTTTCTCGCAAAATAGCCTGTGCTGATGGCATTGAATTAAGAACTTCTGCTGTGGACACACCGTTCCTCTGAAAAGCTGCTGATAAAAACTATGATGAGGAGTAAAAGAAAAGGCACCAATGTGAAGGTGCCATCATCATTTATAGCGCTATGCTAACCCAGAACGGGGAAAATTACAGCATATCATTAAGCATCACGCCAACACCGATTCGTGTTTGACGAAAGTTATAATCAATCATTGATTCGCCATAACCACTAAATACTTGGGTATAAAAGCGTACATGCTTAGTAATTGGGTAGCTCCAACCCAATTCAGCCGCCCCATAACCACTGTTCCAGTTATAACGTCCAGTCGCAGTGATCACACTTTCGCCTAATCGATAGCCTGCTTTTAATCGGTAATAACCCATATAACGATTAATCTCTGGATTATCATCACGTTGAGCACTTTCACTAAAGCGATACCAAGGCTTTAGATCAAGTTGTAAATTACCTTTTTGTACCATAAAACGTGCATAAGCACGGTTCCAACTACGAGATGTAGGATCAGAACGTCCATTCGATTCGTGGTTAAAACCTGTTTCTATTTCACGAAGTGTCCAACCTGCAAATTTATAGTCTGTTGCCCAACCTAGAAAAAGTTGCGGTTCATAGTTTGTCTCACGAAAAGGGGCTGATTCTTTTTTATTACTGAGTTGCCACCAAGAACGTTGAGTATAAGATGCCGCTAAAACAGAGTTTTCACCCGCAATACCTCGCCATAAAGGGAAGGCCAAACTAAGCTGAAATTTCACCTCATCTTTTTTAGCCTTATTGCTCCAATCATAACTTTGAATAGCCTCTTTATTCATATCAGAGGTATCAGTGTAAATAATATAATTGGATTCATAAGGATAAAGAACAAAAGGTGAATCGTATTCTTGTAATAAACCAGAAATGATACTGCCCTGAACAAGCGGTGCAGGAGATGATGATGCTTGTATTTCGGATGCAAATCCCCATGCTGGATAGAATAAAGTCACCGCAAGTAAAGAACGGATGTAACGCATAGTTAATTATCCTGTTTCATTATTGAATAATATAGAAGTTAGTGCTTACTTTAGAATTAGTTCTTATATATGTGCTTTATTACACTTTAGTGCCCATATTTTACACGTAATCGCCATTAAATCTCGTATATTTTTACACCATTATATTTATAGCACGAATGTGCAATTACGATTTTGTCATGTATCATTAACATAACATTAACTTAATGACGTGATATCAGGGGTTCTAAAAATGGAAAAACAGTTAACATTAGAAGAGGCTCAAACACTAATTGGTCATGTTTTTGTTTATAAGATGCCCTTTAATCAATTAATCGGCTTAGAACTAGTTCGCTTTGAACAAGACTACGCTGAAATTCAATTTCGGTATCAAGATAAACTTGTTGGCAATATTGCTCAACGTATCTTACATGGTGGGCTCATTGCTTCTGTACTTGATGTCAGTGCAGGACTAGTTTGTGTCGGTAACGCATTAACACGTTTGGCACCAATATCCCAAGAGCAACTCGAACAAAAACTCGCTAATATGGGCACAATCGACTTACGTGTTGATTATTTAAGACCAGGACGTGGAGAATGTTTTACAGCAAGTAGTCATATTTTACGCAGTGGCAATAAAGTGTCTGTTGCTCGTGTTGAATTACATAATGAAAAACAAGTTCATATTGCCAGTGGAACAGCAACCTATATTGTTGGTTAAGCCTTTGTTAAAAATCATTGCGCACGATGATGCTTGGATTAGTATTAATTACTTGTAAAAATACATGCCTAATGACACAGTAGATAATGTCATTGGGTATGATAACCCCGTCACACATTTCCTTTCCATCAATTCCAGAGATAGCATGAGCCAGAAAAACACGATGAAAGGCGTTTTATGTGCCTTAGGCGCCTATTTGATCTGGGGTATTGCCCCTGTCTATTTTAAAAGCATTCAAGAAGTGCCTGCAGAAGAGATCTTAACACACCGTATTTTATGGTCGTTCTTTTTTATGTTGATTTTAATGACGATTAGCCGTCATTGGCCTTATTTACGCCAATTAATACGCCAACCTAAAAAGATTCTTCTTTTAGCACTGACTGCCGTCATTATCGCAACTAACTGGCTTACCTATATATGGGCGGTTAACCACGGCTATATGCTAGAAGCCAGTCTTGGTTACTTTATTAACCCACTGGTTAACGTACTGTTTGGCATGCTTTTCTTAAGCGAGCGTTTCCGTCGTATGCAATGGGTAGCAGTAGGTTTAGCATTTACTGGTGTATTTATTCAACTCTGGCACTTTGGTTCAGTACCTGTGATTGGATTAAGCCTCGCCGTGACTTTTGGTCTTTATGGCTTACTGCGTAAAAAATTGGGTGTTGATGCACAAACAGGCATGCTGGTAGAAACATTATGGCTATTCCCTGTCGCATTAGTTTATATCTTATTTTTCACACATTCACCGACTAGCAATATGCTTGAAAATAGCTGGTCATTAAATACCTTGTTAATTGCCGCCGGTATTATTACTACTGTACCGTTATTGCTCTTTACAGAAGCAGCGCACCATCTGCGTTTATCAACCTTGGGCTTTTTCCAATACATTGGCCCAACCTTGATGTTTATTCTCGCGACAATGGTATATGGCGAACAAATTGATGCAGAACGATTAGTCACCTTTGGCTTTATTTGGGTTGCGCTGATCCTCTTTACACTTGATGCACTCTATACACAACGCCATTTAAGACGTAGTTAGCCTTCTAAAACTCGCTCTTCCGCTAAATTACTGATTTGTGTAAAAGCGGAAGAGAGTTTTTTCTTCTTATTCTTCTGTAATGAATGCGCACTCTTTGACATCTCCTCTACATAGCGATATGAACGTCTAAATAACGTTGATATTACGTTATTAATCAATTGAATATGATTAATAACGACACTGAAATAGAGATTGACACGAGGAACAAAATCACGCTGATGTCTCAATAACTTACAGTACAAATCTTCTTCAAATTCATTGATGGGTTTACTGGGATGATAAGTATCACAAAGGACTTCCTCAGTATTTTCGATCAACAATTCATTACTAGAAAAAGAGACAGGTAAAGTTCGCGAGCAAGGTGCGACAAAAGAGTAGGTATGAAAGAAGACACTAGAGAGCTTCATCAATTAATCCCATTAAGCAAGAATAGATAATGAGATTATTAAGTAACCAACTCGAACTTCCCTTAAAAAAACACCCCAACTTATCTACCAAATAAGTAAGGGTGTTTTTTTATATTGGGATAATGCTAACTCACTTCAAATCGAAGCTTATTCCAATCGAGCAAATGCGGCCACCAGCCATTTAATCCCTTCACCATTAAAAGCGATTTGTAATCGGCAATGTTCACCGCTACCTTCAATATTGATAATGGTGCCATCACCAAATTTAGGGTGCTTCACACGTTGTCCAAGTGAATAGCCACTGTCATTGCTGATAATTGGAGTGCCTAAACGGCTATGATTAACAGGACGTGAAACTGTCGCACGTAAACGGACTTCTTCGACACACTCTTTAGGTAACTCACCAATAAAACGAGAAGGCCGATGACTGACTTCTTTTCCATATAGACGGCGATTTTCAGCGTAAGTGAGTGTTAACTTTTTCATTGCTCGCGTGACACCGACATAAGCCAAGCGACGCTCTTCTTCCAAACGTCCACCTTCATCTAGCGACATTTGACTTGGGAACATTCCTTCTTCGACACCCACAATAAAGACTTGTGAAAATTCAAGCCCTTTAGCGGAGTGAAGTGTCATTAACTGTACGGCATCTTGATATGCATCGGCTTGGCTTTCCCCTGATTCTAATGCGGCGTGCGAAAGAAACGCTTGCAGGGGCATTAAATCTTCGTCTTCATCTTGATAGCTAAATTGGCGTGTCGCGGTGACTAACTCTTCTAAGTTTTCAATACGAGCTTGTGCTTTTTCACCTTTTTCTTGCTCATACATCGCTTTTAAACCTGAATCACGAATAATTCGGTCTGTTTGCACATGTAATGGCATATCTGCTGTTTCAGAGGCGAGTGTTTCAATCAGTTCTAAGAATCGTTGAATTGCAGCGGTTGCACGTCCTGCCAACATTTTATGTTCGATAACCTGTAATGCGCTTTCCCATAAGGTAATTTGGTTATCTCTCGCAACTTGGCGAACAATATCTAATGTTCTATCACCAATACCCCGTGTTGGTGTATTCACAACACGTTCAAAAGAAGCATCATCATGGCGATTAGCTGTTAATCGCATATAAGAGAGTGCATCTTTAATTTCTTGACGCTCGAAGAAACGCTGACCACCATAGATACGATATGGCATAGCGGCTTGTAATAACGCCTCTTCCATTATACGAGATTGAGCATTGCTACGATAAAGAATGGCACAGTCTGTTAACGCACCGCCTTCTTCTTGCCAGCGCTTAATTCGGCCGACAACATAACGCGCTTCATCTAAATCATTAAAAGCGCAATACAGCGAAATAGGCTCGCCTTCTGCACCTTCAGTCCACAAGTTTTTACCTAATCTGTCACTGTTATTGGCAATTAGCGCATTCGCGGCTTTTAAAATGTTGCTTGTAGAACGATAATTTTGCTCTAACCGGATAGTCTCTGCGCCAGGAAACTCATTTAAGAAGTTTTGAATATTTTCAACTTGCGCACCACGCCAGCCATAAATAGATTGATCGTCATCGCCAACAATCATCACTTTACCCGTTTGACCTGCCAGCATTCTTATCCATGCATATTGAATACGGTTAGTATCTTGGAATTCATCAACCAAGATATTGGTAAAGCGATTTTGGTAATGCTCTAAAATTTGAGGTTTATTAAGCCAAAGTTCATGAGCGCGTAATAAAAGCTCAGCAAAGTCCACCAGCCCTGCACGATCACAAGCTTCTTGATATGCCTGATATACTTTCAACCACGTTGTTTCAACAGGATTACCATAAGTTTGAATATGTTGTGGTCGCAAACCTTCATCTTTTTTACCGTTGATATACCACATACCTTGACGTGCAGGCCATTGTTTATCATCAAGATTCATTGATTTAACAATACGGCGAATAAGGCGATATTGATCATCACTGTCAATAATTTGGAAGTCTTGTGGCAAATTTGCATCAAGATAGTGTGCGCGTAATAAGCGATGAGCAAGGCTATGGAAAGTGCCAATCCACATACCGCCTTGACTTGTACCAATTAAGTCTTCAATACGATGGCGCATCTCTGCGGCGGCTTTATTGGTAAACGTCACAGCCATAATCGAAAAAGGAGAAGCTTGTTCAACAGATAATAACCAAGCGATACGATGTACCAATACCCGTGTTTTACCACTACCTGCACCAGCTAACACCAACATATTAATACGAGATGCGGCTACTGCTTCGCGCTGTTTATCATTAAGGCCTTCTAGCAGATATGAGACGTCCATAATTACCAATCATTTAGTGAAGAAAATACTGTGGATATATACAGAAATAGAGAGTAAGCAACAAACTAACAGGAATTCACGCGCTATGCAAAATAAAGCCTTTTTTAGCCGCATGTATCTGTACCATTCTTACCGAATATCACATTAAACGAGTTCTATCAGTTTGCTTAAATCTGTAATTTCAATATGTGGCATTACTCTGGTCTCACCTTCTTCAAACAAACTACGGTTATCAAGGTTAATCCAGCACGCTTGTAATCCACTATTAACGGCGCCCTCGACATCTGTTATAAGGTGATCACCCACATGTAGGATTTTCTCATGTGGAATATTTAACAGTGAAGCGGCTTTATCAAACATATCAGGATAAGGCTTAGAGCGACCATCAGGGCCGGCTTTTAAAATATGTAAAAAATACTGCCCTAGACCACAACTTAATGGGTTTGCATTACCATTTGTAATCGCAATTAATGGGATTCTCTGCGCCAACTCTGTAAGAACTTGGTGGGTATTTTTAGGTACATTAATACGACTACGCCAATAAGCAAAGTGCGCCATAATTTCATCAGCACCTTGTTGTGCTTTGGCTTCACTGTAGTTGTAATCTAACAGCATATTTCTCGCTGCAAGCCAACGCCACTGCGTAATATCATGAAAAATATCAGGATTGTTTTCTATAAGTGGCTTTTTATAGGCATTCACATCTTTTTCTGTGAAATGATTAAAACGCAGATCATATTGACGAATAAAATCCATCGTCTCTTTTTCAGTTCTGTCCATTACTGGCACATTGTCATACAGTGTGTCGTCTAAATCAAAAGTCATCGCAGCAATTGGCGTCAGAGTTCTGTAAAAGCGCATTATGATTTTTCTCTCTTAGCTCTCGGGTGAGCAGCATCATAGACTTTAGCTAAATGCTGAAAATCTAAGTGGGTATAGACTTGCGTGGTCGATAAATTAGCGTGCCCTAATAACTCTTGTACAGCACGTAAATCACCACTCGATTCCAATAAATGCGTAGCAAACGAGTGACGTAATTTATGAGGATTTACATGACTACTTAGTCCTTGTTTAATACCCCAAAGTTCAAACCGTTTTTGTACACTGCGCACAGATAAACGCTTACCGCTTTGGGTTGAGATAAAGACAGCTTTATCCTCAGGAGTATAGAGCTCTCGCATCGGAAACCAATTCTGTAACCACTCTATCGCTTTTCTTCCTAACGGTACTTTTCGTTCTTTACTTCCTTTACCTAAAACACGAACTTCACCTTCATTCATGTCGATATCGCTCATGTTTAAGTTAGTCAATTCTGATAGACGCAATCCTGCACCATACATCACTTCCAGCATGGTTCTATCTCTAACAGAAAGGGGATCTTTTAAGTCGATATTCATCAATTGGCTAACTTCATCGACATCCATATTTTTAGGAAGATGACGACCAGATTTAGGTGTGCGAATACCTTTTGCTGGATTAACCTCTAACATTCCCTGTGCCACTTGCCAATCAAGAAAGCTACGTAACGCCGAAAAGCGCAAAGCAAGGCTAGTCGGTTGTAACCCACTACGATGACTTTTCGCTAGTAACATTCGTACATGTTGGCTTTCAAGTGATATCCATTGTGTGATTTTCATCGCCATCATCATTTGCGCTAATGCAGTTAGTTGACGATGATAATTTTCTACGGTGACAGGACTTAATCGGCGTTCAACTTGAATATAACGCAGGAATTGTTCGATAGAGACAGAGAGTGTTTCTGGAATGTCTATTGGCTGGTTCATTGCCTTGCAACCCAACGAAGTAACAATTCCGGTAAAATATGGGCGAGCTTATCAAGCATCACTGTTCCCATCCCTTCCTGAAAGTGTTGATTATCTCGGCTATTAAAAATAATCACCCCCAAATCACCATAATGCCCTAGCAATGAGAGCGCAACAGAACCTGAGCGTCGTACATTAGGCATCAATAACATGATCTCTTGCCCGTTTAATGTACCTAAATAGTGATTATCATCGCCCATACGCTGAATGCGAAAATGTTCAAATGCTTGGCGAGATAATGGTAGATCTTGTGCATCTAAAGGTGGCTGTAATTGCCAGCGATCGGTAAATAGGCGTAATTGAACTGAATAAAGCCCTAATCCCTTAGCCCAAAGGTTTAAACGTTCTAGCATTTCGTGAAGAGAAGCACTGTTAGATAGTTCAGAAATTAATAACAAGAGTTGGCTAAACAGTGCTTCATTTTCAGAGGCTTGCTCTATCAACAAACGCATATCTTCTTCAAGATAATGGATACGGTTACGCTGGCGCGACATTATCCATTCGACTAAAGAAACGGTTCCTCTGACGGGATGAGGAACTTGCATTTGCTCAATATAACTTGCATTACGGATAAAAAAGCCAGGATGCTCCCTGAGGTAACGGATCACTTGTTGATCATTAAGTTCGTTTGTTTCAGGACAACAAAACTGCTCATTTTTATCCGTCATACAGATAGCCTCTCAAAAAATAATATTATAGCTGAATGATCCCATCATAAATATGCGTCGCAGGCCCAGTCATATAAAGAGAGTGCCCCTCTCCTTTCCATTCAATAAGCAACGATCCACCCGGTAAAGTCACTTTCACTCGTTTATCTAATAACCCTTGTGAAATACCAATTGCGACTGCTGCACAAGCCCCACTACCACAGGCTTTCGTTTCGCCAGCACCACGTTCAAACACCCGTAAATGAAGGTTACTTCTGTCTACGATTTGCATAAAACCAATATTAGCACGTTCAGGGAAACGTTCGTGTTGCTCTAACACAGGCCCTAACAACTCAACTTCTGCTGTTTTAATGTCTTCAACCTGAATAACACAATGAGGATTTCCCATTGAAACCACACCGCACAATACAGTGCGTTCCATTGCCCTGATAATATAGGTCTTTTCTGCCTTTTGTGCACGGAAAGGGACTTTTTGAGGTTCGAACTCAGGTTCGCCCATATTGACGCACACATCATCATTGTCCATAACATTCAAAGTCATTCTGCCAGACTGTGTACTGACTTTTATCTCTCTTTTGTTTGTAAGACCTTTTAATCTCACAAATCGAGCAAAGCAACGAGCACCATTACCACACTGTGCAACCTCGCTTCCATCTGCATTAAAAATACGATAATGGAAATCGAGTTCGGGATCATAAGGTGCTTCAACCACCAACAATTGATCAAACCCAACACCAGTATGGCGATTCGCTAATCGACATATTAATTCTGGTGAAAAATAAACATTTTGAGTCACAGCATCGACCACCATAAAGTCATTGCCAAGACCATGCATTTTTGAAAATTGCATCTTGCCCCTGCCTGAAACGAAGTTACCGTTTCTAAGATTGACTAATTGGTCTGAGTTGAGGCGCTCTCAACTTGCTGGGTTGGCTGGGATGACTGTGTCATTTTTGCCTGAGTATCTTCAGGAGGGAAATAAAGAGGGCCTTTCAAGCCACAACCAGAAAGAGAAATCAGTGTTATTATAGCAAGAGTGCAACGTAAATACGTTTTCATTCGAAATCTGCCTGTCATTTATTTGGTTAATATCCTCTATAATCGCAGTTAGATCTCGAAAAGCAAATAGGAAATGAAGATGAACGACAGTGAATTTCACCAATTAGCTGACGAACTCTTGTCAGAAATAGAACAAACTATTGATAATTATGAAGGTGACGCAGATATTGATTGTGAAATCAATGGCGGTGTAATGACATTAACCTTTGAAAATAATAGCAAAATTATTATTAATCGTCAGGAAGCGTTTCATCAAGTTTGGTTGGCGACACGCTCTGGTGGCTATCACTTTGATTGGAAAGATGAACAATGGATTTGTGATAGAAGTGGCGGTGAATTTTTAACCATGCTAGCACAAGCGATAACAGAACAAAGTGGGGAAGCGTTTTCTTTCTAAAAAACGCAGTTAGCCACAACAGTTAACTACAATAATGGGAGCTATCAAGGCTCCCATTTGTATTAACTGGCTTGTACTCAATTAAGAATGTTGCACCGCTTTATAATCTGTAAATCCGTGGGGAACAACATTCATCTCAGGTTGGGCTTCTTTGCTTCCCAGATCGGATAATTTACCAAAAGATCCACCAGCAAAAGGTAACACTTGTGTTAATCCTTCCACTTTCACAATTTGATAAAACTGTGGCAAGTTAAAATTAATAAAGCTTGAGCCATATGTGAATCGGTCATGAGATGAAGAGTAGAAACGGCTAACATCTTTTACTAACTCTTCTTTACTTCCCTCACAATGGGAATAAATTTCAACGCGATTTGCTTCATCTAAGATATAGATATTAAAGACATTATTATCTTCTGTGGTTTCAAAGAAAAATTGAATAATCCCTTCGCAAGCAAAACCATCAATCACCGCAGGTAAATAGCGAGCATCTTTATCTAATTTAACCGGCAATCCATGAAGTTTGTTATATGAAATTGCACCATAAAACTCGATCGCATTTTCTAATTTTTGTACCGACACATTGAGGCGTTCAAAGAACAATCCCCACGTTTGCCCAGCAATACGTAAAGCTTTAAAACGTCCTGGCTCCAAACGATTTGTTGATAACCGCAATTCAATACATTCCGAGACTAACTGCTGAACACGAGTACGAATTAAACCCCGCAAATGTTGGCTATAACAAAATACTTCAACAGAAGCAGGTGGAGCCGCATCTTGGTGCATTTTACCTAAAATCGTTTTTAGCGATTCCAACATAGATTGTGTACCACTGAAATGAAGGGTTCTGACCTCATTCCAAGAGTTACGATACAACAAATCAATACTACCAATAAGACACTGCTCTTTTTCACCGAAACTAAAGACATCGAGTTTTCTAAAATCAAAGTGAACCACTTGATCAGAAAAACTCTCTGTTGGGTCAGTTTCCAAATTAACAATAATCGCGAGGTGTCGAATTTCACAAGGGCTATACAGTGCTTTCGGTGTTGGTGCAGGTAAACGAATTGGGAAATGGCTCGACATATCCCTAACTAATTCATGCAGTTTTATTTCATCACAAGAGGATTCCCCTTGATGAATATAAACTCGAGACTCTTTAGTTAACAACCCATTAAAGTAAGACCATGCCACTAATTTATTTAAATAGCGGTTATATTCTAATGGTTGATGTCCAACGATATTTTCAAAATCAGGGGCACGATTATATAAATACCATCCGCTACGATTTGCTCGGCCTTGTGGTACATAAATAAAGGTTAAATGTGACTCTGACAAATCAGGTGATATCTGTGGATTAACCAGTGTAACTTTACCGGGTAATGCCTCAAATGCAGCGTAAAGTTTGCGAGTTAAGACACCAATATCTTGCGGGCTTGCACTAACACTTAAATTATTACGACGCGCAAAACGAATAAGATTTCGATAGCTTTGCATCATCGTATCTAATAATTCATTGTGTGCATCGCGCACTCGCTCGATTTTCCAACTATCACGCGTATCAAGTATGGTTAAGCGTTCATTATCCCATTGCCATTGAGTGACCAATTGCGATAAGACTTGTCGTCTCCAACCTTCTGGCTCATTTTGTGTTTTTTCGTTAGATAATTTTTCACACACTTTCAGGTAGAAGCAGCGACGGATAAGATCAAGGCGAGTTAAATCATTGATAGAAACCAAATAGCGAGTGACACGCTCAAGCATCATACAATAAGCATCTAAACCGTAGTTGACGATTTCGCCACGATGTAGATGTTGTTTCATTTCTAATGCCAGCAATTTCCCATTAGGATAGTCCGCTGAATAGGCTTCTAATAAAATACTTTTTAGTACCGCTTTATAAGGTGAATCGACACTTTTATAGAGTTGCCATAAACTTGCGCCAAAATACTCTTCAGCAGAAAGTTCACCTAAACCCCCTAGATCTAGCCATTCATTTGGCGTTAATACACCTTGGGCATAAAGGGAGTTAACATATTCGTCATAATGATTCTCTTCTTCAATAGGCACCATCGCCCATAGCAAGCGCTTACCTGCTAGACGTACCGCTGTACGATAAAACTCATCAAGTAAAAGAATATGTTGGGTAGAGCCACAATCTTCTCCACCTAAGCTACCGCTTGCATGATGACGAAATCTATTTTCATCAATTAAAAAAAACGTAACATCAATACCAAGTTCGCCAGCCCATTGTTCAATCAATTGGCATTTGCGTTGTAAAAGTGCACGTTCACCTTGATCCAGCCATGATTGATGGCAGACCCAAATATCAATATCGGAGCAGTGACTTTGACCAATAGAAGAAGTACTCCCCATTGAATAGATGCCAGTAATTGGCAACTCTCCATTGGCGTATCCATCCATCGGATTATCACATAATGCGTTAACCAGCTTATTCGCCCATTGACGTTGCATGTCATCAGGTTCAAAGAAACATGTACCGTGAGGAACATTTCCTTGTATGTAGCCGGGCAACTCAGGATGGTGGTAATGTAATAAAACAGGAATTAAACCATAGACCTGTTTAAAAACATCACACATCGATGCAAATGCTCGTTCCAGTCTGAGTTGATTAATCGCATCCAGCCGTTGCTTCAGTGTTTCAATATAAAGATACAAGAGTTTCGCCTGAACAATACTAAGAAGATAGTAGAATCTGAATTTATAAGTGACCAAGGTTGAGTTAGGTATATTAATAGATAAAACTTTACTAACAAAATCTCGGAAACGTGATCAATTTAACACCTTGAGCGCAAGGCGTAAAGAGGAACTCAAAATATAGCACCAAGATCTAAAAGTGATATTTAAGCGCTTAATCGTGTAAAGCTATTGAGTAAACACCTTTATAATCATAAAGATAAGCTATTTCACTTATAAAAAAAATGATAAAAAAAATCTCTCAATCCTCCCTTTACCCCACAAAAACCCCTGTTTACTTGAGGATGAAACTAAAAATAAATTTTGACAAAACATAAAAAATAGATAAAAAAACAAAAAATAGAAATAACTTATTGATAGTAATGGATTATTCCTATTTTTTGATTATTTTCTATATTTCCAATTAAAATAAGAATTCTATTTTTAATATTTAGATAATAATATTTAAAATAATATTTAATTTTTATTAATTATTTATTTAATTTAAGATTAAATTCTTTCCTTTATTTTAATTATTTCTCCTTCTTTTATTTAATAATAATTTTGTTAAAATTTATCGTATTTTTATATATTAAAAAATAATAAGGAAGATAAGCGAATTTAAAATAATGGTTGTTTTATCAATATGTTCAGATTAAATATGATATTTACATCATCTTCCATTTGCTGAATGTTAAATAAATTAGCTTGATGTTTCTTTTTTGTAAATAACCACACTTTTTATATAGCTATAAGAAGAATAAATTTCTAAAAATAACTAAACTCAATAGTGTTCATTAATAATTTACTTATTTTCTATTTCCTTTTTCTTTTTTTCTTTTTCGATGATGACCTCATTTCTTTCGTTATGATCATGACACAAAGCACCTTAACTGGAAAATTGGGGCTTAAAGTGTTAAAACAATGCCTTATTTCTAAACAAAAATATCGCTAATCGCTCGGAAGAGATAATACTATTATGTCAAAAAGTACCATCCGTATTGCTACCCGCCAAAGCCCTCTTGCTATGTGGCAGGCACTTTATGTGAAAGAACAACTACAACTTACTCATCCAGGTTTAGTCGTCGAATTAGTACCGATGGTCACTAAAGGTGACATCATTCTAGATACACCTTTAGCTAAAGTAGGTGGCAAAGGGCTATTCGTAAAAGAATTAGAACTTGCTCTACTTGAATCACGGGCAGATATTGCCGTTCACTCTATGAAAGATGTTCCAATTGATTTCCCAGAAGGTTTAGGATTAGTTACTATTTGTGAACGCGAAGATCCCCGTGATGCTTTTGTCTCTAATCATTATGATTCTTTAGAAGAACTGCCAGCAGGCAGCATTGTAGGTACATCCAGTTTACGCCGCCAATGCCAATTAAAAGCACAGCGCCCGGATCTAATTATTCGTGATTTGCGGGGCAATGTAGGTACTCGCTTAGGAAAATTAGATAATGGCGATTACGATGCCATTATTCTTGCTGTTGCTGGCTTAAAGCGCCTAGATCTTAACGAACGTATTCGCACACCATTATCCGCAGAGCAATCCTTACCCGCGGTTGGACAAGGAGCTGTTGGAATTGAGTGCCGCTTAAATGACAATGAAACTCGCCAGCTATTAAGTGCTCTCAATCACACACGCACCGCTGTTTGCGTTAAAGCGGAGCGTGCAATGAATACACGTCTTGAAGGCGGTTGCCAAGTTCCCATTGGAAGCTATGCCATTTGGCAAGATGATAAAATTTGGTTACGTGCTTTAGTCGGTTCTCCTGATGGCGAAACAATTTTACGTGGCGAGCGTTTAGTTACTCCAGAAGAGGCTGAAACGGCGGGTATCTCATTGGCTGAAGAGCTTTTAGATAAAGGTGCTCGAGCTATTTTAACCGCAGTGTATCAAGGCAACACGCCTGCATGAGTATTTTAGTCACTCGCCCCAATCCAGCAGGAGAGGCATTAACTCAGCGCTTAATTGATGCGGGGAAAACAGCCTTTCAAGCGCCTTTAATCGAGATCACCGCGGGTCGTGAACTCCCTTTATTAGATGCTAAACTAAAAGGATTAAGGGCGGGTGATTGTATATTTTTACTTTCCAAAAATGCGGTGTCATACGCAAACTGGCAGCTAAATCAATTACAACAATCATGGCCAGATACGCTATCCTATTATGGAATAGGCCAAAGCACAGCGAAAGATTTCCAACATTTAAGCAGTCTTCCAATTTGCTACCCTGAGCAAGGAGAAACCAGTGAAGATCTTCTCCAACTTCCTGCACTTAATCAGGTGAAAAACAAACGAATATTACTGCTTAGAGGTAACGGTGGTCGTGACTTACTCGCAACAACATTGAGTCAACGAGGTGCGATCGTAGATGAATGTGAATGTTACCAACGCCTATTTATTAATTATTCCCCTGAAGACTTTGCGCTTCAATGGGAAAAAGCACAGGTTGATACGCTTGTTGTCACTAGCGGTGAAATGTTACAACAACTCTTTGATCTGGTCGCTGAATCTAAAAAAGCATGGCTGTTAAACTGCCATTTACTTGTGGTCAGTGAACGATTAGCAACAATAGCAAAAACATTAGGGTGGGAAACAGTCACCGTTGCTGAAAGTGCCAATAATGATGCTTTATTTCATGCATTAATATAGAACCTAAATGAGACGCCGATATGACGGAACAGAAAAATACGAATGATAATGACTTGCCAAAAGGTGCAGCTAAAGCTGATGAGAATGTCCGCTATCAGGAAGTCAAACCTGTTAATAACAAGCGCTCAGGTCTAATTGGAAGTGCTGTTGCTATCCTGGTTATTTTGGCAATCGGTGGTAGCCTTTACTATTACACCAATCAACAAGCATCAAAGCTGAGTGTAGAAAATCAATCACTCAAATCTGAGCTTGCCCAATTACAACAACTCCAAAACACTTATCAACAACGCTTTGACAATATTGATAGCATGTTTAACTCACAAAAACAGACTATCGATAAATTACAAAATGAGCGCCAAACAACAGAGCGTCAAATTCAAGATCTACAAACACGATTTGCCGCTATTTCCAGTGCGGACGTCAAAAGCTGGTTATTAGCTCAAGCCGATTTTATGGTGAAAATGGCTGGTCGTAAGTTATGGAATGATCAAGATGTCGTAACCGCTGTAAGTCTACTAAAAGGTGCCGACAGTAGCTTAGCGGAAATGAACGATCCAAGTTTACTTGAGATCCGCCGTGCTATTAATGAAGATATCAGCAGTTTAGCCGCGCTCACCAAAATAGATAATGATGGGATCATCTTACAATTAAACCAGTTAGCGAATCAGATTGATAATCTTCGTTTAGCGGGCTTGGAGCGTAACGGCTCACCAATGGATAAAAACGACGAAACCATTTCAGGTTCACTTTCTGATTGGAAACAAAATCTAAGTAAGAGCTGGAAAAGCTTTATGGATGATTTTATTACCATTCGTCGCCGTGATACCGCAGCAGTTCCTTTATTAGCACCTAATCAAGATGTCTATTTACGTGAGAATATCCGTTCACGTTTATTAATTGCTTCTCAAGCCGTGCCTCGTCACCAAACTGAAACTTATCAGCAATCTCTGGAAGCGGTATCCACTTGGGTACGAGCTTATTTTGATACCTCTGATCCAAGTACAACCTCATTTTTAGATATGGTATCTGAATTAGAGAAACAACCTATTACGCTTGCAATGCCATCAGAATTGAAAAGCCCGACACTGCTAGAGAAACGTGTAGAAAAGCAAATTCGCAATTTACTGGCACAAAATGAGTATGCAGAGCCACAAGTGGCTGAAGCGCAAGCTGTTGAAGCTCAAGATGCCCAACCCGTAGAGGCTGAGCATAATGCATCAGAGAACGAGCAAGATGCTGCGGCTGATAGCGCAACGGCTGATACGCCAGTAACACAACAAGGAGAATAAGCTTATGTTAAAAATACTGCTCCTTTTTGTGGTGCTTATTGCCGGCATCATTTTTGGCCCACTCTTGGCAGGCCACCAAGGTTATGTGCTTATACAAACTGATGATTGGGATATTGAAACCAGTGTAACCAGCCTTGTCATTATGTTTGTTTTACTGCAATTAGCACTGTTACTCATTGGTTGGAGTTATCGCCGTTTTATTGGTACAGGCTCAAAAGCATATAGTTGGTTTTCTTTCCGTAAACGTAATCGTGCACGTAAACAAACCAGCATGGCATTAATGAAATTAGCGGAAGGTGATTTTAAAGAAGTTGAAAAACTGATGAGCCGTAATGCAGATTATGCAGAACAGCCCGTTGTAAACTACCTGTTAGCCGCTGAAGCCGCACAACAACGTGGTGATGAATTCCGAGTTCAGCAACATCTTGAACGTGCTGCAGAACTTGCCGATACCAATCAGCTTCCTGTTGATATCACACGAGTGCGTATTTTATTAGCACAAAACGAAAATCATGCAGCACGTACTGGGGTTGATGAATTATTAAATCAAGCACCACGCCATCCAGAGGTGTTACGTCTTGCAGAAGTCGCTTATACACGAACAGCGGCTTGGCAAGCATTGCTTGATATCATTCCTTCTATGCAAAAAATTGCATTACATACGGATGATGAACTTGAGCAATTACGCCAAAAAGCCTATATCGGTATTATGGGACAGAAAATGTCCGAAAATGGCTGTGATGGGCTGAAGAATTGGTGGAAAGCGCAACCGCGTAAAGTACATCACGATAATGCATTACGTGTCGTTTTAGCTGAACACCTTATTGAGTGCAACGATCCAGAGACTGCTCAAACGATCATCTTAGACGGAGTTAAACGTCAGTATGATGAACGATTGATCTTACTATTACCTCGTTTAAAAAATACAGATGCCAATGTTATTTTGAAAGTACTCAATTCATTAATTAAACAACATGGGCCAACGCCATTACTCAATAGCACATTAGGTCAGATTGCAATGCAACAAGGACAATGGGCTCAAGCTGAAGAGGCCTTCCGTAATGCGTTAAAGCAACGTCCTGATGTCCATGACTTTGCGTGGCTTGCTGATGCATTAGATAAACAGAAAAAATCTGAAGAGTCGGCGAAAGTGCGTAAAGATGCTTTATTAATGACACTGAAAAAAGATTCAGTCATTTTTGAAGAGCCGAAAAAAAGTAAATAAACTCATTCGATAAGAACGTGATCATAAATTGTTTGATCGACTGATTAAAAAACCCTCTTTTTTGAGGGTTTTTTATTTGATTTAAAAGCCATGTTGAAATAGTAACACCACTTCTACACATAAAGTCAAAAATACATACACCCAAGCAATTCGATAAAAACGAGTGGGTATTCCCTTCCCATTTTCTTGCTTAAATGACAGGTAATGTTTTCTCGCATGATAAAACACAACAATATAAATCAGAGCGATCCCCTGACAAAGAAAAGCCATATATTTAGCCCATGATTTGCCACCAATAATGAGCATGATAAGAGGGATCAAAAAGAATAATAATGGGCCAAACTTCTCTATAAGAAAGAGTTTTTCTTGTGCAAGATATGCTTTTTGTTTATTTATCATAATGATGCTATCTCCAATCTACCCTTGCGCTGGATAATAGCGTGATAATGCGATGAATACAAAATGGATGTGTGATTGCTATATAAAAAAACGCCTGTATAAAACTATACAGGCGCATAAATATACAATCAGGTCTACAGACGGATGGTGCCTCACTCAACGTTTCGTCCTGTTGATGATGAATGATGTTCATCGTTAACGTGGACGTAGGCACCGAATAATCGGCTCTGCATCATTCCTAGGTTTATGAAGCCATACACTGTCATAAGGAGTGGAATGAGCATCTACAAGATAAATATTGCATTAAGCGTGCCAATTTTTCATTTTTTATTAAAAATATTCTCTCTCTAAAAAAGCATAAGGTAACTTATTGAATTTTAGTTTTCCTTTCCGGCTTCACTCATTTTCAATGATAAAAAAGCTATGTCCTGTGCTTTCATCATGCTATTGCTAAATAGAAAAGAAAATATAGGGTCTGATATACGTCTCTTTTTCACGACAAGAAAAACACACCAACTATTTAATCACATAGAATCAATAGGTTAGATGTCTCCTATTGGAGACATTAAAAATGACAAGTGTTGGCATTTACCGACAGATAAAATAAAAGACTTATATTTCATATGATTATAACCAATTATTTTACGTATTTTACCTATCTTTTTATAAAGATTAAAATTCAGCAATAAATTAAATTCTTAATAATCCTTAAGTGACAAGGGTGGCATTTTTGTTAAAAACGTCATTTGGGCTTTCTTATCTGGAACACATAACAATAAATAAAAAAGATGAAAAGAGTAACGAATTATAGAAGTAGAAGTAGAAGTAGAAGTAGAAGTAGAAGTAGAAGTAGAAGTAGAAGTAGAAGTAGAAGTAGAAGTAGAAATGGTGTCACGGCTTTTAAAAAGGCAAATCGTAGATACGAAAAAGCCTCGATATAATCGAGGCTTTTTCTTATTGGTCGGCGAGAGAGGATTCGAACCTCCGACCCACTGGTCCCAAACCAGTTGCGCTACCAGGCTGCGCTACTCGCCGTCTGTATCACTGTTCTTATCTTGTTTATTGGTGCGAAGGGGGGGACTTGAACCCCCACGTCCGTTAGGACACTAACACCTGAAGCTAGCGCGTCTACCAATTCCGCCACCCTCGCATAAACAATAACTAAGATAAGATGGGGTGGCTAATGGGACTCGAACCCACGACAACTGGAATCACAATCCAGGGCTCTACCAACTGAGCTATAGCCACCATAACAGCTATCTTATTACTTCTTACAACAACGTTCTTCACCGTAACTCTTAGCACGCTTTAATGGCGCGCCCGACAGGATTCGAACCTGAGACCTCTGCCTCCGGAGGGCAGCGCTCTATCCAGCTGAGCTACGGGCGCTTCACGCCGTTGCGGGAGAGGATAGTACGGATTTACGCTCTGTCTGTCTAGTGCTTTTTGAAAAAAAAAGTTTGTTTGACGATAGTTTGTGCATTTCGTCGATAAATGGAGCGTTTTTACACACTAAACGCCCCGTTAGTATAATAATTAAACAATCAAGATGCTAGATAGAAGCGTGAATAAATCATTTACTCAGTCATACCTAACAAAAAAGACGCAATCCCTGTTACAATTTATTGAAATAGTAGTACCCAACGAATTTTAACAGCTTAAATTGACGCTTAATTCGGCTTGGTTGTGATAACAAACGATATAACCACTCTAATCCAAGGTTTTGCCATGCTTTTGGTGCTCTTTTAACATGGCCTGTAAACACGTCATAAGTTCCGCCAACACCCATGTATAAAGCATCAGGGTAAATTTCACGACATGCACGAATAAATAACTCTTGCTTAGGTGATCCCATCGCAATAGTTACTATCTTCGCACCTGAGGCCTTTATACGCTCAAATAACGCCTCTCTATCTTGTGGTGTGAAGTAACCATTCTGGCTACCCACAATATTTACGTTCCATTGCGCTTTAAGCTTATCTTCGGTTTGAGAAAGAATTTCAGGTTTACCACCAACAAGAAAAACAGGTGTTCCCTCTTTGCCCGCTCTTTCCATTAACGCTTCCCATAAATCCGCACCTGCGATACGAGAAACATTTGCATCAGGATATTTACGACGAATACCTCGCACTACACTAATACCATCCGCATAAAGATAATCAGCTTCATTGAGTAGCTCATTAAGTGCTGAGTCTGTTTCTGCTGTGAGAATTTTTTCTGCATTAATGGCAATCAGAGAGCCACTTTTTATTTGTGCTCCTTCATAGAGATAATCCAGAAAATGAGCCATATCGCGAAATCCCCAGATATTATGTCCGCGGATTGAATACTTCGGAATTGAATTGGATCCCATTACTTTTCCTTTTTCTCTAAACAACGAGGTTCACTTTGTATTTGACGAGTCACGTAATTACGCACTAACCCCGCGCTTTCAAATAACCAATAAAGCAGTTTGGCAACCACCAAACATAAACCAAAAATTAAACAGAAAAACACAACGCGAGAAACAAAAGAATCAACACCTTCTCGTGCCAAAACAATCATATTAAAAATAGCCCCAAAGCAGAAAGCTTGCAGAATAGCCGATTTATAACGGTTGCTTTCATTGAGCCCTTGCTGATATAGCCAATCAAACCACTTAATAATCAGTCCTACAACAATCGCACCCAATGGGATGAAGGCAATGCCCCCCATAACAACCAGAGAGCCAATTAAGGTCGGTGAAATAGCAAGACCCGCATGGTAATTAAGTACTTCCCATGTAAAATAGTTTGCTGAATTCAGCACTACATCTGGGCGTTCTGGCCATACCCAAGAAGGAATAAAGACATAAAAATCACGAATAATCGGTGCAAGTCCTTGGAACTCAATCTTGTCATAATTATTAAGTAATAAAGCTAGATTTTCCCAAGGAGAGAACGTATCACGAGTGAGGTATAAGAAAGTATAGAATGCCTCTGCACCACTCACATCAAGGCCATAGCGTTTTAACGCCAACCAGAACATTCCAATAATACTCATAACCCCAGCGGCAACCAGCATCCATAAGGTAATCCAGCCTCGAACAATACCGATAAACAAAAACAGCGCAAAAGCGATGATGATATTAGCGCGGGTTCCGCCCACGATAATGTAGGTTAAGATCCCAAAACCCACCGTTGCACAGAGGAAGAAAATCCACCGTTGTTGAGTGGGTTTTAAGAAATAAACCACCAGCATTGCGGGGATAAAAAAATAGAAAAAGCGCTTAAGCGCAACACCTGATACTTGACTTGAAAAAATTTGGCTATACGTTTTGAGCTTAAAGAGTAAAAAGCCATTTTGTAGAAAGAAAATTCCCACAGTTACAAACGCTATTAATGCCAATAAAATCCAAGTAAGGTTGGTTTCTACTCTATTCATCGTAAATAGCGACCTAGAAGGGCCGTCAACCGATTTTCTCAGCCTTACCTTATAGGTTACATAATAAATGGCATAGAAGCTTGTAGAGGCTAATAGCGCGTATAATAATGAATCAACGGGTACAACTGCGACATCAAATTGGAATACCAACATACAAGTCAGTGGGAAACCAAAATAAAAGGTCAGCAGATAGAGCATTGAGAAAAAAACATTAAAATTAAAGCGAACTCGACGAAACTCTTGATAAGTCAGCAATAAAATAAAACTCAAAGAGATAAAATAAACAAGTGTTAAGCCACCCAGTTCCGCCAATGTCATTGCGGCTCTCCTGTGCTCATCTCAATTAACTCTTTCCAACCATCCGTGAAATTAGGCGCAAAGAAGGCAATATTTTGGCGATCAAGCATCAGCAATTGACGTTTAGCCTCTTCAATCAGCGCAATATCTAATTTGTCCCCAGAGAAAAAAACAGGAACACTTTGCTCAGTTAAGTCCTGCCAAAATGGATTTTGACGACTAATAACAAAAGGGATCGCAAATTGAATAAGCAGACAAAGCGTGCCAATACCTTGTTGACGGTGGAAAATAAAATAGCCTAAATCGCATGTTTTTAATAACGCGAGATAATCATCAAATGCCAATTTGTCACGTAATATTTCAACCTGATTATAGGGAAGCAATTGGCTAGCTGCTTGGGCTACTTCATTAATATAAACGTGATTATTTTCAGGATATCCCATTGGAATAATCACTTTTGCTCGCGTTCCATATTGCTCGGCAATTGCCTGTAAAGCTTCAATATGGCGATTCGATCTATCCCCTGAATTACCCACAATAATGGTGAGCTGTTTCTCATCAATAGGCGCTTTTTCTGTCACCGTAAGCGCAGGATCCATTCTTGTTGGGAAATAGAGCAAACTGGCTGGAATATTAACGTTAAATTGTGCGAAGTAATTCAGATCACCTCGTGTACCAAATACTCGGCCCACACGTTTTTGGGCGAGTTTACGAAGAAGATAGAAGAGTTTAAATTTTAGCTGTTTAGAATCCTGATATAAATCAGCACCCCAAATATGCCACCAAAATTGATGACGTTTGATCTTGCCAGTTAATAATGCCAACCAAATAGGCGCATTAAACTGACCTAAAAAAAGGAATCGTTGATGGGTATCGGCTTTGGCCAATGTGACCACTCTCTGTGCAACCTGCTTTTTATCAGCTAAACACTCAATATCTAAAGCTGGGTAGCTTTCTTGCAGTGAAGTATTTTTACTGGCAACGATAAAACGAGGTTTATACGTTAACCCCGCCTCAGTCACGAGGTGGTCGTTAAAAAACCGTAACATTGTATTGTTATGATGCACAATGTCTGAACCTAGTACGTAAATCAAAGTTGTCATTTGCGCCTGCAATAAATCACGAAAACAGAACTACAGAGAAGGAAGTAAATAATATACGTTGCCATATAGGCTTGAGCGGCACCTAATGCGCCATGCTCAGGAATAAGCCAACGCGAAAATAGCGTCAATAGGGCAAACTGGCTTACTTCTGTAAGGATATAAAAACGTAGTGCCGCTTTTGCGATGACCAGATAACCAAAGACATAAGCGCCTACTTTTAAAATATCGCCAACGAGTTGCCATGCAAATAAATCACGCATAGCGACAAATTTATCTGAAAACAGTAACCAAATCGCAAAATCACGTAATAACCACACCATAAAACTCGCTGTAGCTACTGCAGGTAATACAAACTTCAGTGATTTAACGATCTCTTTGGTAATATCACTTTTTTGCGTTAATCGAGAGAGTGTTGGCAATAAATAAACAGAAAAAGATGCGGTAATAAATTGCAAATAAGCATCTGAAATACTGGTCACCCCCTGCCAAATTCCTACGTCTTCCCAGCTATAGTGTTCAGCAAGTAAGTTACGCATCATGATATAAGCAACGGGTAATGTAATCGATGTTAGTATCGCCATAATGGTAAACTTACCAAGATGACTTGCTATCGCCTTATCCCAATGAGGTTTAAGCTCGCTTAAAGCGAAGCGCTTACGCTTTACTACTAAAAATGTAGCAGGAAATAAAATAAGTGCTGGTACTAATGCAAGCCCAATTAATGCACCGTGATAACCCGCAAACAAATAGCACAAATAATAAGCAATAACACCAATAATACTACCAGCAATCACTGATAAGGCATTACCTGCCGCATCACGGTAACCTTTTAAGATGGCAAGAAAATAGTTGCTATATGCTATCCCCATTTGAATAAAAGCAACGGCTCTTACAATATCCTGATATTGATGATAATCATCACCAAATAACACTTGACTAATGGGAGCAGAAAAAAGAAGAAATAAAATAGCTAGTAGTGTGGAAAACAGCAAAATCATGGATGATGAAGTACCCAACACTTTTTTGCGTTGAATGTCATCATCCTGATATTGTGCGATTAATTTCGTCACACCATTAAAAATACCCGCACCAGATAAGACACCTAGTACGGTGATTAATTGACGAAAATTACTTGCTAACCCGACCCCTGTTGGCCCAAAAGAGACTGCAAGTAACTTGACGACAAGCAGACCAGCCCCGATTTTTATCAGGGTTGATCCAGCTGTCCAAATTGATGCTTTGGCTAACGACATAATTAAGCAAAGAAGTCGCGGATATGGCCAATAACAGTCTGCTGTTCTTCTTCTGTCATGTTGTAGAACATAGGTAAACGGACTAAACGCTCACTTTCTCGCGTTGTGAAAATATCTTCACCATCAAAGCGGCCAAACTTCATACCTGCTGGGCTGGTATGTAATGACACATAATGGAACACGGTTAAAACGCCGTGTTCTTTCATGTAGTCATTAAATGCGGTACGTTGCTCGATATCTTTCAGTTTGATATAGAACATGTGCGCATTGTGCTCTAAACCTTCAGGAACGATTGGAAGCGCTAATAGGCCTTTTTTCGCTAATGGCGTCAATGCATCATAGTAAATCTGCCAAAATGCTAAACGACGTTCATTAATTTTTTCAGCTTCTTCAAGTTGAGCCCATAAATAAGCCGCTTGTAAATCTGACATTAAGTAGCTAGAACCAATATCACGCCAAGTATATTTATCTACCTGACCACGGAAAAATTGGCTACGATTGGTACCTTTTTCACGGATAACTTCTGCGCGATTGATTAAATCAGGATCGTTAATCAGCGTTGCGCCACCCTCACCGCCTGATGAGTAGTTTTTAGTTTCATGGAAGCTATAGCAACCAATATGACCAATTGTGCCAAGAGCCTTGCCCTTGTAAGTTGACATGACACCTTGTGCAGCATCTTCAATAACAAACAGATTATATTTTTTCGCAATCGCCATAATCGTATCCATTTCACACGCAACACCTGCGTAATGAACGGGAATAATAGCGCGGGTTTTCTCTGTAATTGCCGCTTCAATTTTTGTTTCATCAATATTCATAGTATCTGGACGAATATCAACGAAAACAATCGTTGCGCCACGTAATACAAACGCATTAGAGGTCGAAACAAAGGTAAAACTTGGCATAATGACTTCATCGCCAGGCTTGATATCTAATAAGATAGCAGCCATTTCAAGCGATGCTGTACAAGATGGTGTTAACAGCGTTTTATGACAATGAAATTGTTCTTCTAACCACTTTTCACATTTCTTTGTGAAATTGCCATCACCACAGAGCTTGCCACTTTCCATAGCTTGTTTCATATATTCTAATTCTGTGCCGACAACCGGTGGTTTATTAAACGGAATCATATTATCCCCTGTATAACCAATAAGTGGTGCTCTCTATTAAGCCCCCACTGTGTGTGTATAAACGCGAAGCTGCAATATTGCTGATCTGTGTTGCAACATATAAGGTCGAAACACCTTGTTGTTGACACCAAAACTTCGCGGCCGACATCAGTTGTTTACCAATGCCTTGTCCTATTCTGTTGGGCATTACCGCTAGTAATCCCACTCTTGCTTCATTTTCAGATAGACGGCGTAAAGTGACAAAACCACTTACATTATTTTCAGCATCATAAGTCAGTAAGCAGATATCATCGAATGTGCCTAACACCGCTTTTTTAACCCATAATGCATAAAAACGACTGCTATCACCTTCCTGATACCAAGGTGTTCTAAAACGACTTTGTACAAAAGCCTCTGAAGCCGTTGCCATCAATAAATCGATATCATCTTCATTGGCTTTTCTAAAACAATATTCAGTCGTTTTCTTACAAGCATTTTCTGTGCCAATTGAAAGTTTAAAATCAATTTCACCTTCCGCAAATTGAAAACCTAATTGGCTGAGTTTATCGATGAGAGAAAGCTCATGAGATGCGACTTTTGCTTGAACCACAGCAAAGGCATCAAGCTGTTCGTCTGTTAATGCGGGCGCTTGCGTATCAAACTCAAGACGCCCTGTTTTGAGGGAAAAATACTCACTTTCCCACTCAAGATAATTAATATTGGCGAGGACGGACATGTAATAAATCCAATAGATAGCGACCATAACCGGTTTTAGACAGTGATTTTGCGCTTTCTCTTACTTGATCATCACTGAGCCAACCATTACGCCAAGCAATCTCTTCAAGGCACGCCACTTTAAATCCTTGGCGTTTTTCAACAGTTTGAACAAAGGTACTGGCTTCAATTAAACTATCGTGAGTTCCGGTATCTAACCACGCAAAACCACGCCCCAGTAGTTCAACGCTAAGCTCACCACATTCAAGATACATCTGATTAATCGACGTAATTTCTAATTCACCACGAATCGAAGGTTTGACTCGTTTGGCAAAATCAACCACTCGGTTATCGTAGAAATACAGCCCCGTGACAGCCCAATTAGATTTAGGTTGTTCTGGTTTTTCTTCAATCGATAACACTTTAAAATCATCGTCAAATTCAACAACGCCAAATCGTTCAGGATCCATAACTTGATAACCAAAGACTGTTGCACCACGTTCACGTTGTGCTACTTGTTTCAGTTTTGGACTAAAACCTTGACCAAAATAGATATTATCGCCTAAAACTAAACAGCAATGATCATCACCAATAAATTCCTCACCCAAAATAAAGGCTTGGGCTAAGCCATCAGGAGATGGTTGAATTTTATATTGAAGATGAACACCAAATGCAGAACCATCACCCAATAAGCGCTGAAATGAGGTCATGTCATCTGGTGTTGTAATGATCAAAATATCTCGAATACCAGCAAGCATCAGAACTGAAAGCGGATAATAGATCATGGGTTTATCATAGATAGGCAATAATTGCTTCGATACCCCTTTGGTTATCGGATGCAGTCGTGTACCCGAGCCACCCGCTAAAATAATACCTTTCATCATTTATCCTTCTTTACTTAATCAGTTCCCAAGCCCTAGACGTTCACCTGCATAAGAACCATCTAACACTCGTTTCCACCAAGTCTCGTTATTTAAATACCACAAAACAGTTTTACGAATGCCTGATTCAAATGTCTCTTCTGGTTTCCAGCCTAATTCAGCTTCAATTTTCGCTGCATCAATTGCATAGCGCAGGTCATGACCTGGTCTGTCTTTCACATAAGTGATGAGATCGACATACTGAGCAACACCTTCTGGTTTTGCTGGATATAACTCTTCTAACAGCGCACAAATCGTTTTAACAACATCAATATTGCGACGCTCATTGTGTCCACCAATATTGTAAGTTTTACCCGGTGTTGCTGTTGTTGCGACTAAATAGAGAGCACGAGCATGATCTTCAACATAGAGCCAATCACGGATCTGTTCACCTTTACCATAAACAGGTAATGGTTTTCCTGAAATCGCATTTAAGATAATTAATGGGATTAACTTTTCAGGAAAATGGTAAGGGCCGTAGTTATTTGAGCAGTTCGTGATCACAGTTGGTAAACCGTAAGTACGCAACCAAGCACGAACTAAATGGTCGCTTGAAGCTTTAGACGCAGAATATGGGCTACTTGGTGCATAAGGCGTAGTTTCAGTAAAGAAATCATCTGTGCCTTCTAAATCGCCATACACTTCATCTGTTGAGATATGGTGGAAACGAAATGCCGTTTTCTTCTCTTCAGGTAGCACTTGCCAAAAATGGCGAGCCGCTTCCAATAAGGTGTAAGTACCCACAATATTGGTTTCAATAAATGCAGCGGGGCCATCGATAGAACGGTCAACATGGCTTTCTGCCGCTAAATGCATAACAACATCTGGTTGATATTGAGCAAATAAGCGATCAAGCTCAGCTCTATCACAAATATCGACTTGCTCAAAGGCATAGCGTTCACTGTCAGCTACAGTTGCTAATGACTCTAAATTACCGGCATAAGTCAGTTTATCCACCACAACAACGCTGTCATTGGTGTTATCAATAATATGTCGAACAACAGCAGAGCCGATAAAACCGGCTCCACCTGTAACTAGAATGCGTTTCAACGCCATACTCCTTTAGTATCTACAATCCATTTTTGAGTGACTTTACTACCTGGGATCGCTTTAAACTGTTGATGATCAACTAACATTAAGACAATATCCGCATCTTTCAATGCTTGCTCTGTTGATACTAACTCTGTGATCCCTTTCAATTTTGTTGGTAATTCATGAATATTAGGTTCAACTGCGAATGTCGTACCACTATGCCAATCAGCGACTTGTTTAGTGATATTCATTGCTGGGCTTTCACGTAAGTCATCGATATTAGGCTTAAAGGCTAAACCAAAGCAGGCAATCTTAATTTCGTTTGCGCGTTTACCTGTTTCAGTAAGGCAATCAGCAACAGCGGCTTTAACTTGATCGATAACCCACACTGGTTTGCCATCATTGACCAAACGGGCAGTGTGAATTAAACGAGATTGTTTGGGATTTTGTGACACGATAAACCAAGGGTCAACAGCGATACAATGCCCGCCAACGCCAGGGCCTGGTTGTAAAATGTTGACGCGAGGGTGGCGGTTCGCCAAGCTAATTAGCTCCCACACATTGATATCTTGGTCAGCACAGATCAGTGATAATTCGTTAGCAAACGCAATATTAACATCACGGAAACTATTTTCAGTCAGCTTACACATTTCTGCGGTACGCGCATTAGTAATAACACATTCACCTTCAAGGAAGATTTTGTATAACTCGCTTGCACGCTCTGATGATTTACGATTCATACCACCCACAACACGGTCATTGCGGATAAGTTCAATCATCACTTGACCCGGTAATACACGCTCAGGGCAGTAAGCTACATCGATATCAGCATCTTCACCTTGTTGATGAGGGAATGTTAAGTCTGGACGAGCTTCCGCTAACCACTCAGCCATTTTTTCAGTAGAGCCAACTGGTGAGGTTGATTCTAGAATAATAAGATCACCTTTTTTCAATACAGGTGCAATAGAGCGTGCAGCTGCTTCAACATAAGCCAAATCAGGCTCATGCTCGCCTTTAAATGGTGTAGGTACAGCAATAAGGTAAGCATCTGCTGGCTGTGGCGTGGTATAAGCTTTTAAATGCCCTTCTTCAACCGCTTGTTTAACTATCTTATCAAGATCAGGCTCAACAATGTGAATTTGACCTTTATTAATCGTATCAACGGCATGCTGATTAACATCAACACCGATGACGTTTTTTTTACGAGAGGCAAAAGCCGCCGCTGTAGGTAAACCAATGTAGCCGAGGCCGATAACAGAAATAGTTTCAAAACTCATAATGTCACCTGATTTTTTTTCAATGCTTCAAGAATACGTTGGCAGGCATGACCATCACCATAAGGGTTTGTCGCCTTACTCATTTGGTGATACGCGTTTTCGTCTGTCAATAAAGAGGTTACTTCGCTAACAATACGTTTAGTATCTGTTCCCACTAAGCGAACAGAGCCCGCTTCAACAGCTTCTGGGCGCTCCGTTGTGTCTCGCATTACAAGAACTGGCTTACCTAATGAAGGGGCTTCTTCTTGAATTCCACCAGAATCGGTCAAAATAAGGTAAGCATGATTCATTAAATAAACGAATGGGAGATAATCTTGTGGCTGTATTAATTTAATATTATCAATACCATGAAGGATACGTTGAACCGGTTCACTCACATTAGGATTTAAGTGAACAGGATAGACAACTTCTACATCTGGGTGTGCTAATGCAATTTCAGCTAAAGCTTGGCAGATACGTTCAAAACCACCACCAAAACTTTCTCGACGATGCCCTGTTACCAAAATCATTTTCTTGTCAGGCTGAATAAATGGATAATTTACAGCAAGCTCATTTAAGAGTGTTTGATTGCCCATCACTCTGTCACTTACCCAAAACAACGCATCAATTACCGTATTTCCTGTAACAAAAATATTTTTATCCGCAACCGCTTCTCGCACCAAATTTAATTTGGCAGTTTCTGTTGGTGCGAAGTGATACATTGCAAGATGCCCTGCAATAGTACGGTTTGCCTCTTCAGGCCAAGGGGAATAAAGATTGCCGGTACGTAACCCAGCTTCCACATGACCAACAGGAATTCGTTGATAAAATGCGGCTAAACTTGCTGCCATGGTCGTTGTTGTATCACCATGTACCAAAACAACATCAGGTTGAAATGACGCTAATACTGGTTTTAACCCTTCTAAAATACGACAGGTAATATCCGTTAAATCTTGTCCTGGTTTCATAATATTGAGATCATAATCTGGTTTGATCTCAAAAAGATTTAATACCTGATCAAGCATTTCTCGATGTTGGGCCGTAACACATACCTTCGCTTCAAACGAATCATCATTTGCTAAAGCGTGCACTAAAGGTGCCATTTTTATCGCTTCAGGGCGTGTGCCAAAAACAGTCAACACTTTCACAGTGGCTCTCTTTTTTTCATTGTTATATCGCTTATTTTTGGGAAAGCAATATGCCCTTATACTCAGTACATCAGGTGCCGAAACACCTGATGTCCCGTTATTGTCATCAATGACAAAATTTAATTATTATTTTTTTAATGAACTGCGTCTTACTAATGCAACACCTGCACCCGCTAAAACACCAATAGCGCCCCAAAGTACCATCATAAAGGCACGACGAGGACTATCACGTTTCACAGGATCTTCAGGGGTACGTAGAAAGCGGTAAGTTTGGAAGTTATCTTGTAATTTTGCGCCCACAGCTAGGGTCGCTAACATTGCCGTATTTTGATCATAATCACTATCAAAATCAGCACCTGTTGCCACTAAAGTTTCTAGCTGTGATTGTAACAGAGGAACACCTAACAGAAACAATTTAGAATCTGGTAACTCATCAATCGCAATCGATGTTTGTTTTTGAGAAATACCTTGTTTCTCAGCCACTTTAATTGATTGCTCTAATAAGTTAACTTGGCGTTGATACGCAGATTGAGCCGCCATTTCTTGACGTTTAACCAACGCTTTCATTGATTGAGTTCTAGTTGCCCAAGCTGTTATCACTTCATCATTAAGATGGGTAGATGCTCTCTTATTAGCAAAAGCAATATACTCATTTAATAATTGACTCGCTTCTTTTGATGTTTCCGCAATGAGTTTCAGTTGATCATTAACTAATTTTTTCTCATCAGCAGGCGTAAATTGAATATTGTTAATTAACTCATCCAATAACGCAGCATTGGCCTGTTCATCACTCTCTTTGCGCTGTTTGAAATAATCCGTTTGCAACCAAAACTCACGACGTGTATCAAACGCCGCGATTTGAGTAATAAACTCTTGATAAGCTTCATCTGAAATAGTTAAAGCTGAGGTTTGTGCTGCAGGATTAATCTGTGTATCAAGATTGCGCAAGAACTGAGATTGCGAATAATAACTGCCTAAGTTATTAATCGTTGGTTTCTCTGTCATTGCGATTGCGCTCCATTTAGGTTGCATCAAATAAGATGCACCGAGTGCAATCACTGCAAAAAGCAGAGCGAACCCTATAATCCAGCTTTTGCCTGACCAAAGTGCACAAAAAAGACCTCGAATATCGAGTTCATTATCTGGCTGTTCACCCTGTCGGGAGGCGTTATTTTCCGAGTTCATCACGTTAAAAAACCTCTGCTTATATTAATGCTGTTGTGTTGCTCTACGTAAGCGACGCTTATGTCGTTTAATAAAACGAGCGACTCGCCACGCGCGTTTAATGCAATAACCATACATAACAAATGCAAGCAAGAATAATGCCAACATAAACCATTCAGGGACAAATGATAGGTTTTGACCGATAATACCAATCGCGGCTAATAGCGCAGCAGCCACAGTAATTAAAATAAAGGCTTGGCGAGAGGTAAAACCTGCACGCATGATCAAATGGTGAATGTGTTGACGGTCTGGAGAGAAAGGACTCATCCCTTTGCGTAAACGACGGTACATAATTGCCACCATATCCATAAGTGGAATAGCAATTATCCATAATGCAGTTACAGCCTTAACAGGGCGAGGCTGAGTTTGTGTTGATGCGACCAATAACCAAATAATGGTAAATCCAATCAGTGTACTTCCCGCATCTCCCATAAAGACTTTGAATTTTTTACCGCAGACCCCTAAGTTTAGAAGGATATAAGGTAAAATTGCCGCAATAAATGAGAAGCACCAGAATGCGAGAGCTGAATTACCGCCTTGATATAATAAAATACCAAGCGCACCAAAAGAGACACAAGAAAGTCCACCTAATAACCCATCAATACCATCAACCATATTAAAGGCATTGATTGCTGCCCAAACAGCGAAAAGTGTAACAATATAGCCAAAAGGCCCTAAATGCATTTCCCAAGGACCAAAAGCATGACCCAGAGTGTCAAGTTTTAATCCTGCACCCACCATCATCACGATCCCAACAAAAGCTTGGATTGTTGCTCTAATTTTGACGCTAATATCGAAGCGATCATCTAATGCGCCGATAAAAACAAGAAGTCCCGCACATGCCAGATACAATTCCTTATGAGGAATATAAATATCTGAAATATAAAATGCGAAAACAATACCAAAATAGACTGATATTCCTCCGACTAGAGGGATCAATCCATGATGTTTCTTACGATAATTCGGTTTATCCACGAGTCCAATTTTCTTTGCAATTTTACGAGCCAAGAATAAAAATGCGAAAGAAAATAAGAACACATAAAAAACGCTTGTGCTCATTTTTAGTATATCCACAGTACGGTTCTCTATAATAAATATAGCTGGTTATTTTACGCTTCCATGTGTTTTTATTCTTTTTTCCAGCCTCACCTCGACGAGTTTATTCAAAACCCACCACCCTTCATCAATTATAAGTTTTCCTTAACTATTTTTATTGATGCCATCGCTATTTTTATCAATTACCAAAACATGCAATATATATACCAACATCCGACTAAAATATTGCAATCTAAAATTGAATTACACCCATAAAAAAACAAAAAACGCCACAAACTATTGTGGCGTTTCATCATATCGTCATTCTTACAAAGTAAACGAGCTTAACAGCATATAAATTGAGGTGATATTACTTATTCTGTAACAGAGCACACTATTTTAATATTTTAATCCTATTCTCAGCTCATATCACTTTGTTAATACACTTTATGAACGTTTCATAAAGTCGAAGAATTCTTCATTTGTCTTAGTCATTGCTAACTTATTAATGAGGAATTCCATTGCGTCAATCTCACCCATTGGATGAATAATTTTACGCAAGATCCACATTTTTTGTAGCTCATCTTGAGACGTCAGTAACTCTTCTTTACGTGTACCAGAACGATTGTAATCAATCGCAGGGAAAACACGTTTTTCAGCAATTTTACGAGACAGGTGTAATTCCATATTACCTGTACCCTTAAATTCTTCGTAGATAACTTCGTCCATCTTAGAACCCGTATCGACTAATGCTGTTGCAATGATAGTCAAGCTACCACCTTCTTCAACATTACGAGCCGCACCGAAGAAACGTTTAGGACGATGTAATGCGTTTGCATCCACACCACCAGTTAACACTTTACCTGATGAAGGAACAACAGTGTTATAAGCACGCGCTAAACGTGTGATGGAGTCTAACAGGATGATAACGTCTTTTTTATGCTCAACTAGGCGCTTCGCTTTTTCAATCACCATTTCTGCAACTTGTACGTGACGAGAAGCTGGTTCATCAAAGGTTGAAGCAATAACTTCACCTTTTACTAAGCGTTGCATTTCTGTCACTTCTTCTGGGCGTTCATCAATCAGAAGTACCATTAATACGCAATCAGGGTAGTTATGAGCAATATTTGCTGCAATGTTTTGCAGCAACATGGTTTTACCTGCTTTTGGTGGAGCAACAATAAGACCACGTTGACCACGGCCAATTGGCGCCGCTAAGTCAAGAACACGCGCGGTTAAGTCTTCTGTTGAGCCATTACCACGTTCCATGCGTAAACGATTATTAGCATGTAAAGGTGTTAAGTTTTCAAAGAGAATTTTACTGCGGGCATTTTCTGGTTTATCAAAGTTAACTTCATTAACTTTTAGGAGGGCAAAATAACGTTCACCTTCTTTAGGAGGACGAATTTTCCCTGCGATGGTGTCACCAGTGCGGAGGTTAAAACGGCGAATTTGACTTGGAGAAACGTAGATATCATCGGGACCAGCAAGGTAGGAACTGTCTGCGGAACGTAGGAAGCCGAAGCCATCCTGCAATATTTCCAGCACACCGTCACCGAAAATATCTTCTCCACTTTTCGCGTGTTGCTTCAAGATAGAGAAAATAATGTCTTGCTTTCTCATTCGAGCCAGATTCTCTAGCCCCATATTTTCGCCAAGTGCTATCAGTTCTGATACCGGCGTATTTTTTAATTCGGTAAGATTCATAATGGTGGGTTCTTAATAACTCGGGGTAACTCTCGAACTATGAACGTGAATAGTATAACAGCGAATCGCTGTCAGTTTCGTCATGTGTAAAATTACAGATTATAACTTTCTAACATAAGGGTATAACTAAAATGATAATGTTAGAGAGTGTTAATACAATTAGACCAGTCTGCTTTATCCCAGAGAAGTGACATTCATTTTCGCGATACATGAGTGTACTTTCAACTTATGGGTTAGGAACATATTTTGGAAAAATTTATATCCCTTGAATACTATAGATTATTCTAAGGCAACTTGACTGGTTAGATGAATTCAGATTACTTATATTAAATATCATATTAGATTAAATATCATATCATGTTATTCAATTCTATTACTTTGTACGCTTGATATTCAATATCTCAGACTTATTTAATCGTATCTAATCATATTGGCAAGTAGATCCGATATATTATGTAAGTAAGTGGCGCTAACTTATCATGCTTCGAAGCGGACGTCTAGCGGTCAATAACAGAAATACTGACAAGGTCTAAACGTCCTACTTTATTTTTGATATCTAAATCAAATTAGATATTTTCGTCTAAAAACTCTTTCAGTTGAGTTTTTGACAATGCGCCTACTTTAGTCGCAGCAACTGCACCGTTTTTGAATAAAATCAGTGTAGGAATGCCACGAATACCGTATTTTGGTGCTGTCAGCGGGTTTTGATCGATGTTTAGCTTCGCAACTGTTAATTTACCAGCGTATTCTGTTGCAACTTCATCTAGAATAGGAGCAATCATTTTACATGGGCCACACCATTCAGCCCAGAAATCAACGAGCACAGGGCCGGTTGCATTTAATACATCAGCATCGAATTTGCTGTCAGATAAGTGAAGGATTTTATCGCTCATTGTTCTACTCCAAAGAATAATATTGACCGTACCAGTGTAACATTAAATAACAAAAGTCTGTCTGCATTTCAGCGGATAAACTTTTGTAATGCAACCCATAACTGATATTCTATTACATTATGAGCAAAACATATTTGACAGAAAAGAAGTTTTCCGACTTCGCCTTGCATCCAAAAGTGATAGAAGCCCTTGAGAAAAAAGGGTTCTCTAATTGTACACAAATTCAGGCATTGACGTTACCTATCACTGTGAAAGGTCAAGACATTGCCGGGCAAGCCCAAACAGGAACAGGCAAAACGTTGGCGTTTTTAACTTCAACGTTTCATTATCTTTTAACGCACCCTGCTAAAGAAGGGCATGAAACCAATCAACCTCGTGCACTTATTATGGCGCCAACACGCGAATTAGCTGTGCAGATCTATTCTGATGCTAAAGAGCTTGCGCAAAATACAGGGATTAAAATGGGTCTCGCCTACGGTGGCGATGGCTATGACGAACAACTCAAAGTATTAAATAATGGTGTCGATATTGTTATTGGCACAACAGGTCGTTTAATTGACTACGTTAAGCAAGGCCATATTAACCTTAACGCAATCCAAGTTGTGGTACTTGATGAAGCTGACAGAATGTACGATCTCGGTTTTATTAAAGATATTCGTTGGATTTTCCGTCGTATGCCAGTTGCGGCTGAGCGTATGAATATGCTGTTCTCTGCAACACTTTCTTACCGTGTAAGAGAACTAGCTTTTGAGCAGATGAATAATCCAGAGTATGTTGAAGTTGAACCTGAACAAAAAACAGGTTTTAGTATAAAAGAAGAACTCTTTTATCCTTCAAATGAAGAAAAAATGCGTCTTCTTCAAACATTGATTGAAGAAGAATGGCCAGATCGCTGTATCATTTTTGCTAATACAAAACATCGTTGTGACGACATTTGGGCGCACCTTGCTGCAGATGGGCACCGCGTTGGTTTATTAACCGGTGATGTTCCACAGAAAAAACGTCTACGCATTTTAGAAGATTTTACCCAAGGTAATATTGATATTCTGGTTGCTACTGACGTTGCCGCTAGAGGCCTTCATATTCCATCAGTAACACATGTTTTTAACTATGATTTACCTGATGACTGTGAAGACTATGTTCACCGTATTGGTAGAACAGGGCGCGCTGGAAATAGTGGTAACTCAATCAGCCTTGCATGTGAAGAATATGCGCTGAATTTACCTGCTATTGAGACCTATATTCAACATGCTATTCCCGTGAGTAAATATAATAGTGATGCGTTATTAGCTGATCTGCCTGAGCCCAAACGCCGTCACCGTCCTCGCCAAGGTCAGCCTCGTCGCAACAATGCGCCGGCGCGAAATAACAGAGGAAATAATACTCAACGTAACAACCGAAATAAACGCCCGAGTCATCCATAAATTATGCTGAAATCCTCATCACTTTATGCCGCTATTGATTTAGGTTCTAACAGTTTTCATATGTTAGTCGTTCGAGAAATCGCGGGCTCTATACAAGTCCTTTCCCGCGTGAAACGTAAAGTTCGACTCGCTGCTGGCCTAAACAGTGAAAATAAATTGTCAGAGCAGGCAATGGAACGCGGTTGGCAATGTTTACGACTTTTTTCTGAATATCTACGTGATATTCCGGCTGAACAAATCAGAGTCGTAGCAACAGCCACATTACGTATTGCTAAAAATGCAGATATTTTTGTCGCAAAAGCGTCTGAAATATTGGGCAATACTGTTCATGTTATTAGTGGTGAGGAAGAAGCACGCCTTATCTATCGTGGCGTTGCACATACTACAGGTGGTGCAGAGCAACGTTTAGTCGTCGATATTGGTGGTGGCAGCACAGAACTGGTTACAGGTACTGGTGCTAAAACAACGCAATTAATGAGCTTAAGTATGGGCTGTGTAACTTGGTTAGAGCGCTATTTTACTGACCGTTCTCTAACTCAAGAAAATTTTGCTAAAGCACAAGACGCAGCCAAAGCGATACTCGCCCCAGTGGCAGATAAATTAATTGGGCAAGGCTGGCAAGTGTGTGTAGGTGCCTCTGGTACTGTACAAGCGTTGCAAGAGATCATGATTGCTCAGGGTATGGATGAATTAATCACCTTACCTAAGCTTGAGCGACTCAAACATAAAGCCATTGAGTGTGGAAAACTAGAAGAGCTGGAAATTGAAGGGCTTACTTTTGAACGAGCCTTAGTGTTTCCAAGTGGGCTTGCTATCTTAATCGCCATATTTGAAACACTGCATATCGACAATATGATCTTAGCAGGTGGTGCATTACGAGAAGGCTTAGTCTACGGAATGTTACATCTTCCTATTGAGCAAGATATCCGCCAACGTACTCTTCGTAATGTCCAACGTCGGTTTCAGATTGATATTGAGCAAGCACACCGAGTTCAACAACTTGCAGAACACTTTTTTATCCAAGTCAGCAAGAGTTGGCAGTTAGATAATCGTTGCCGTGAGTTGCTCAACAGCGCCAGTGCATTACATGAAATTGGCCTTAGTGTTGATTTTCGCCAAGCACCTTCACATGCAAGCTATCTGATCTCTCATCTTGATTTGCCGGGATACACACCTGCACAACGACGTTTATTGGCATCTTTGCTAAAAAACCAAACAGGGATCATCGATCTTGCGCCCCTAAATCATCAAAATGCACTACCGATAACTCAAGCCAATCGACTGGTGCGTTTACTGCGATTAGCCATCATTTTTGCTAGTCGCCGCCGTGATGATACTCTCCCAGCATTACGATTACGTACTGAAGATGAGAAACTCATTATTACGCTGCCATATCAATGGCTTAATGAGCATCCATTACGGGCTGAAAACCTCCAAGAAGAGATCCAATTTCAGAGTTATGTCCATTGGTCTTTAATGATTGAAGAACAAAACAGCTCTCGTATAAGTTAATTTTTTGCTTATACAAAAATAAAAACCCCTTGAACATCAATATGCCAAGGGGTTCATTTTATCTACCAAACCTTATACTATTCGGGTTTGTGTCTTGCCAGCATAGCCCTTAATCCCGCAACACCTTTTTGCCCTTTCTCTTGTTTTTCTTCAGCACTTAACACTTTCTTTTTATTAGTATCCCAATTCAAATCATCTTGAGGTAACTCATAAAGAAAACGGCTTGGGTCGGGTTTAATTAATTCGCCATATTGACGCCTTTCTTTACATAACGTAAAAGTGAGTGTTTTTTGTGCTCGAGTAATACCCACATAAGCAAGACGCCTTTCTTCTTCTACATTATCTTCATCAATACTACTTTGGTGTGGCAATATGCCCTCTTCCATTCCTACTAAAAATACATGAGGAAACTCAAGACCTTTAGAGGCATGTAATGTCATTAATTGAACTTGATCTAACTCTTCTTCTGTTTCTCCTCGCTCCATCATATCGCGCAAGGTAAAACGGTTAACAACTTGAGAAATCGTCATAGGTTCATGTAATTCATCACCTTCTAGCATTTCGCTCATCCATAAAAACAGCTGATTAACATTTTTCATTCTCATTTCAGCCGCTTTTGCGCTACTTGAGGTTTCATATAACCAACTTTCATAATCCATTTCATGCAATAAATCACGTACAGCTAACAGCGGCTCTCGTTCTGATTTTTGCACTATACGTGACATCCATTGAGAGAATGCTTGTAATGAATTGAAGCCTCGACCTGTTAATGTTTGACCTAATCCCAAATCAAAACAGGCATTGTATAAGCTCTTATCTCGAACTTTTGCCCACTCACCTAACTTTTGGATCGTCATAGGGCCGATTTCACGACGAGGCTTATTCACAATACGTAAAAATGCCGCATCATCATCAGGATTGGTAATCACTCGCAAATAGGCCAGAATATCTTTTATCTCTTCCCTTGAGAAAAAAGAGGTTTCACCTGAAATACGATAAGGAATACGGTTTTGCATTAAGTATTTTTCAAAAATACGAGACTGATGATTGCCACGATAAAGGATCGCGTAATCCTTATAATTGGTTTTATTAATAAAGTGATGAGCAATTAATTCACCAGCCACACGTTCTGCTTCATGCTCTTCATTATTAGCTGTTAAAACCCGTAGTTCATCACCATAACCTAATTCTGAAAATAACCGTTTTTCAAAAACATGGGGATTATTTTCAATCAAGATATTCGCTGATTTTAGAATACGCCCAGAAGAACGATAATTTTGCTCAAGCTTAATCACATTAAGTTGTGGAAAATCTTTTTGTAATAGCACTAAATTTTGAGGTCGAGCACCACGCCATGAATAGATTGATTGGTCATCATCGCCTACAACCGTAAAACGAGCTCTTTCACCGACCAGCCATTTGACCAATTCATATTGGCTTGTATTTGTATCTTGATATTCATCCACCAGCAAATAACGGATACGTCTTTGCCAGCGCTCTCTGACTTCTTCATTTGTACGTAATAACAGAGTTGGTCGGCTAATTAGGTCATCAAAGTCGAGTACATTACAACTACGCAGATGTTGCTCATAACGTCGAAAACATTCGGCAAATGTATGATCTTGTTGCGATCTCGCCATTCCTATTGCTTGATCTGGCGTGAGCATGTCATTTTTCCAATTAGAAATTTGGCTCTTTAATTGAGAAAGTAAATCTTTATCTTCTTCTAATAAATCAGCAGTTAATTCTTTAAGTAATGCAGATTGGTCTTGATCATCAAACAATGAAAATTTAGCTTTAATACCTAACGCTTTATATTCGCGTTTAATAATTTCTAATCCCAATGTATGGAACGTTGAGATCATTAATCCTTTCGCTTCTTGGCGACCTAAGGTTTGAGCAACTCGCTCTTTCATTTCACGCGCAGCTTTATTGGTAAATGTAACCGCTGCAATTTGCTTTGCTGGATATTGGCATTGACGAATGAGGTGTGCAATTTTATTGGTAATAACCCGTGTTTTACCCGATCCTGCACCTGCCAAGACCAAACAAGGGCCTGACACATATTCTACTGCTTTTTGTTGACCAGGATTTAATCGCATACTTTTTCCAAACTTCATTAACCAAGAACATAACGGGGGACAATTGTAGCAGAAAGCGATCAAAGTCTTGAGTATTCCCTCTTTCAATTTTTCTCACACTATAAAAACAAAAAACCGTACTCCATTAAGAAATACGGTTTTCAATAAAATTTAATCTTCACTTTTCGCTTATTTTTCTAAGCTCTTTGCATGAGAAGATAGCAAAAACTTAACCTTCACTTTTCACTTATTTTTCTAAGCTATTTACGTGAGAAGAAGGCAGCAAAAGAGGTTATCCCAAGGAGCATACATTAGTATGTGACTTGGTTAACCGAGTGTAGCCAACGCACTTATCGCGTAAAGAGCGACGAAAAATTAGTTGGCAACAGCAATCTTCTTCATATCCGTCATATACCCACGCAACGTTTTACCTACGGCTTCAATTGGGTGCTGACGAATTGCTTCATTGATATCACGTAATTGTGCGTTATCTGTTCCATTATCTTGAACTTTCTTCGCTAAATCGCCAGATTGCAATGTTGTCATAAACTCTTTCAACATAGGAACAACCGCAAATGAGAACAGGTAGTTACCATATTCAGCAGTATCAGAGATAACCACATTCATTTCATATAAACGCTTACGAGCAATGGTATTTGCAATTAATGGCAACTCATGCAGCGATTCATAATAAGCTGACTCTGCAAAGATCCCTGCTTCAATCATGGTATCAAAAGCTAATTCAACACCAGCTTTAACCATTGCAACCATTAATACACCGTGATCAAAATACTCTTGCTCACTGATTTTACCCTCATATTCAGGATAATTTTCAAATGCACTTGCTCCGGTCTCTTCACGCCATGTCAGCAAGTTTTTATCATCATTTGCCCAATCAGCCATCATAGTTTCAGAGAATTTACCTGAAATGATATCGTCCATATGTTTTGCAAACAGTGGAGCCATGATCTCTTTCAGTTGCTCTGATAATGCGTAAGCACGCATTTTTGCAGGATTAGATAATCTGTCCATCATCAAGGTGATACCACCCTGCTTCAGTGCTTCTGTAATCGTTTCCCAACCAAATTGCAGCAACTTACCTGCATATCCCGGCTCAACGCCATCAGCAACCATCTTGTCGTAACATAACAGCGAGCCAGCTTGTAACATACCGCACAGAATAGTTTGCTCACCCATTAAGTCTGATTTTACTTCTGCAACGAAAGAGGATTCTAAAACACCCGCACGATGACCACCTGTTGCAGCAGCCCATGCTTTCGCAATGGCCATACCTTCACCTTTTGCATCATTTTCAGGGTGAACTGCAATCAGTGTTGGAACACCAAAACCACGCTTATATTCTTCACGAACTTCAGTACCTGGACATTTTGGTGCAACCATAACAACGGTGATGTCATCACGGATCTTTTCGCCAACTTCAACAATATTAAAACCATGAGAGTAACCTAATGCTGCACCTGATTTCATCAACGGTTGAACAGCTTGAACAACAGCAGAGTGCTGTTTGTCTGGCGTTAAGTTAACAACTAAATCAGCTTGAGGGATCAACGTTTCATAGGTTCCAACTTCAAAACCGTTTTCGGTTGCACGACGCCATGATGCACGTTTTTCATCAATCGCCTCTTGGCGTAAGGCATACGCGATATTCAAACCTGAATCACGCATATTTAAACCTTGGTTAAGACCTTGAGCACCACAACCAACAATAACGACTTTTTTGCCTTTCAGGTAATTTGCTTCATCAGCAAATTCTTCACGTGACATAAAGCGACATTTACCTAATTGCGATAACTGCTGACGCAGATTCAATGTATTAAAATAATTTGTCATAAAAGACTCCAAAATCGTTGTGTATGTGTTTGCTATTATTATCCTCACATTCAGTGAGGTGTTGCATGACTTTACTATATGGGATGAAAGCCATTGCTTAAATTGATATATTTACAAGACAGTGTTGCAAAAAATGCAACGTTCTTTTTTATCACCTAAGGTGGCTGGCAATGGATATTCGTGATCTCAAACTCTTCCTGCATTTAGCTGAAAGTTGTCACTTCAGCAAGACAGCACAAGCGATGCACGTCAGCCCTTCTACGCTCTCTCGTCAAATTCAACGTCTTGAAGAAAGCTTAGGCCACCCTCTGTTTTTACGTGATAACCGACAGGTGACTCTCACCGATGCGGGCGAACAGCTAAAACGCTATGCTCAACAAACCTTATTGCAATATAAGCAACTTAAGCACACGCTAAATCAAAATAGCCCCAGCCTTTCTGGTGAGCTACGACTGTTTTGTTCTGTAACAGCGGCTTACAGCCATTTGCCACCTATTCTTGACCGTTTTCGTGCAGAAAATCCATTAGTTGAAATAAAGCTCACCACAGGAGATGCGGCGGATGCGGTCGATAAAGTGCAATCTGATGAAGCTGATTTAGGTATTGCAGGAAAACCTGAAAAGCTTCCTGAAAATATCTGCTTTGAAAAAATAGGTGAAATTCCATTAGTTTTGATTGCACCGGCATTACCTTGCAATGTTCGCCATCTTGCAACACAAGAAAAACCCGATTGGCTCAATATTCCATTTATCATTCCTGAGCATGGCCCGTCACGACAACGAATTGCGTTATGGTTTAAACGCCACCGTATCCATAATCCTTTAATTTATGCGACTGTTTCAGGGCATGAAGCAATTGTCTCAATGGTTGCGTTAGGTTGTGGTATTGCACTTATCCCACAAGTTGTCGTTGATAACTGCCCTGAACCCGTTCGTAATCGCATCTCTTCATTGGATAATATTTCAATGGTAGAACCTTTCGAATTAGGCGTTTGCGGATTACACAAACGCCTTCAAGAGCCTGTGATCAGTGCTTTTTGGCGATTACTCCACGACTAAATTTGTCGTTTGTGGTGACAGAAATAGCTGAAAAGAAGGATTTCCTGTCTCATCATGATATTCATAACCTAATGCATCTAAATGTCGCTCGAAACGCCCTTCTGTTTCGGGCAGTTCAAATGCCACCAGCACACGCCCATAATCAGTACCATGACTACGATAGTGGAATAACGTGATATTCCAATAAGTCCCTAATGTTTTTAAAAACTTCATTAAAGCGCCCGGTGATTCAGGAAACTCAAAACTAAATAAACGCTCTTTAAGCGGTTTATTAGGACGACCCCCGACCATATAACGCACATGAAGTTTTGCCATTTCATCATCAGACAAATCAGCCACTTGATAACCAGCAGTCGTAAGTTCACGCAAAATTTCCTTACGCTCTGCAAGTCCTTGGCTTAAACGTACACCAACAAAAATACGTGCATTTTCAGGATCAGCATCGCTATAACGATAATTAAATTCAGTGACAACACGTTGACCTAAGATCTGACAGAAACGTAAAAAACTGCCTTTTTGTTCAGGGATTGTCACAGCAAGTAATGCTTCGCGTTTTTCACCTAATTCACAGCGTTCAGAGACATAACGTAGTCCATGAAAATTCACATTTGCACCAGAAAGCACATGCGCTAGACGCTCACCTTTGATCTGGTGCTCTTTGACGTATTTTTTAAGCCCAGCCAATGCCAATGCGCCTGAAGGCTCTGCAATTGCACGTACATCTTCAAATAAATCTTTTACTGCGGCACAAATTTCATCGCTATCAACAGTTATTACATCATCAACATATTTTTGGCATAGACGAAAAGTTTCATCACCAATACGCTTAACGGCAACACCTTCTGCAAATAAGCCTACTCGAGCTAATTCGACAGGGTGTCCTGCCTCTAATGCGGCTTTTAAACATGCGGCATCTTCAGCTTCAACACCAATAACTTTAATTTCTGGCATAAGCTGTTTAATTAATACCGCCACCCCAGCAATTAAACCACCACCACCAACTGGTACGAAAATACGATCAAGATGAACATCTTGTTGTAAGAGTTCCATTGCCAGTGTTGCCTGTCCTGCAATGACAGCAGGATGATCAAAAGGTGGAACAAAGGTGTATCCCATCTCTTCAGACAGCGCGATAGCTTTCGCTTTTGCTTCATCAAAGTTGGCTCCATAAAGCAATGCCTCTCCACCAAATTGGCGAACAGCATCAACTTTAATATCCGCCGTTGCTACTGGCATCACGATTAATGCTTTTACACCCATTCGATTCGCTGACAACGCAACACCTTGAGCGTGGTTACCCGCAGAAGCCGTCACTACACCTTTCACTTTTTGTTCAGGAGTCAGCCCTGCAATCATGGTATAAGCACCACGTAATTTAAAGCTATGAACAGGCTGTCGGTCTTCACGTTTAACTAAAATTGTATTTTCTAAACGCTCAGAGATTTTTATCATTTCTTGGAGCGGAGTGACTATTGCGGCTTCATAAACCGGTGCGCTCAGCGCCGCTTTTAAATATTCAGCGCTACTTGGCGCTGAATTTAAAGGTCTAAAGGCAGCCATTTTTAGCCCCCTAATTTAGATTTATCACGCACCGCGCCTTTATCAGCACTAGTGGCTAAAGAAGCATAAGCTCGTAAGGCAAACGAAACTTGGCGCTGTCTATTTTGTGGTGTCCACGCTTTATCACCACGAGCATTTTGTGCATCGCGGCGAGCAGATAATGTTTTATCATCTACCTTTAATGAGATTTCACGAGTTGGAATATTGATAGAGACGATATCGCCCTCTTCCACTAAACCAATTACACCACCATTTGCAGCTTCAGGGGAAACATGTCCGATAGATAAACCTGATGTTCCACCAGAGAAACGTCCGTCAGTGATAAGTGCGCAAGCTTTACCTAATCCCATTGATTTTAAATAAGAGGTCGGATACAGCATCTCTTGCATACCCGGCCCACCTTTAGGGCCTTCGTAGCGAATAATTACCACATCGCCAGCCACTACTTTTCCACCTAAGATAGCTTCAACAGCATCATCTTGACTTTCATATACTTTTGCAGGACCACTAAAAATTAAGTTATCTTCATCAACGCCTGCTGTTTTAACAATACAGCCATCTACTGCTAAGTTACCAGATAAAACCGCTAATCCACCATCTTGGCTATAAGCATGCTCTTTACTGCGGATACACCCGTTTTCACGATCGGTATCTAAGGTTGGCCAACGACAATCTTGAGAGAATGCCTTCGTGGTACGAATACCAGCAGGGCCCGCTTGGAACATCGATTTTACTTGCTCATCTTGCGTTAACATCACGTCATATTGCGCTAACGTTTCTGGCAAAGTTAACCCTAATATATTATCTACATTACGGTTAAGTAATCCGGCTCTGTCTAATTCACCTAAAATACCCATGACCCCACCTGCGCGATGAACATCTTCCATATGATATTTTTGTGTACTTGGTGCCACTTTACATAAATGAGGGACTTGGCGAGAAAGTCTGTCGATATCTTCCATCGTGAAGTCAACCTCACCTTCTTGCGCGGCGGCCAATAAATGCAGAACCGTATTTGTTGAGCCTCCCATTGCAATGTCTAAGATCATCGCATTTTCAAAGGCTTCTTTTTTAGCGATATTGCGCGGTAATGCGGACTCATCATCTTTTTCATAATAGCGCTTGGTTAATTCAACAATGCGCTTACCTGCGTTGATAAATAGCATTTCACGATCTGCATGTGTTGCGAGTAATGAGCCATTTCCCGGTTGAGATAATCCCAGAGCTTCTGTTAAACAGTTCATTGAGTTTGCGGTAAACATGCCTGAACAAGATCCGCATGTTGGGCAGGCCGATCGTTCGATTTGCTCACTATCCGCATCGCTGACATTTGGATTTGCCCCTTGGATCATGGCATCAACCAGATCTAATTTGATCAGTTGGTCTGAAAGCTTCGTTTTACCCGCTTCCATAGGGCCACCAGAAACAAAAATAACCGGAATATTTAAACGTAAGGACGCCATTAACATTCCTGGGGTGATCTTGTCGCAGTTTGAGATACACACCATCGCATCAGCACAGTGCGCATTAACCATATATTCAACGGAGTCTGCAATAAGTTCACGGGATGGCAAAGAGTAAAGCATGCCACCATGCCCCATTGCGATACCATCATCAACCGCAATGGTATTAAATTCTTTAGCGACACCACCAGCGGCTTCAATTTGCTCAGCAACGAGTTTTCCTAAATCCCGCAGATGCACATGACCCGGTACAAATTGCGTAAATGAGTTCACAACTGCGATAATGGGTTTACCAAAATCAGCATCAGTCATTCCCGTTGCACGCCATAAGGCACGGGCTCCAGCCATATTACGACCGTGTGTCGTTGTCGCTGAACGGTATTTAGGCATTTTTCACACTCCTGCGATAAAGAAAGCGAGTAGGGAACGATCTACCCGCTAAACAAATTTATTTGATTATGTTTATGAATTGATTGGATCTAACCAGCCGTATTTGTCTTCTGTTTCACCCGTAAACAGACCAAAGAATGCTTTTTGAATTGCTTTGGTCACAGGGCCACAACGTCCGATACCTACTTGAATTCCATCAACACTACGTACTGGTGTAATCTCTGCGGCTGTACCTGACATAAAGACTTCGTCTGCAAGATAAAGTGATTCACGAGAAAGCACTTGTTCACGCACTTCATAACCTAGATCTTTTGCTAATTTGATAATGGCATCACGCGTGATCCCTGGCAGTGCTGATGAAGTAAATGGAGGTGTAAAAATAACGCCATCTTTTACTTCAAATAGGTTTTCACCAGCACCTTCGGATAAATAGCCATGAACATCTAATGCAATCCCTTCTTGGTAACCATGACGGCGAGCTTCACTTCCCACTAATAATGAAGATAAATAATTACCACCAGCTTTAGCTGCGGTTGGAATAGTATTTGGTGCAGCACGGTGCCAAGAAGAAACCATTGCATCAATACCTTTATCTAAAGCTTCTTCACCGAGATATGCTCCCCATGGGAATGCAGCAATGATCACATCTGTTTTATAGCCTACTGGTGGGTTAACTCCCATGCCGACATCACCAATAAAAACTAATGGACGAATATAAGCACTGACTAATTTGTTTTTACGTAAGGTTTCACGACATGCTTCCATTAACTCATCAACACTTTGCTCAACAGGCATGCGATAAATTTTGGCTGAGTCATGTAAACGTTGCATATGCTCACGATGGCGAAATACCACTGGACCTTTATGAGAATTGTAACAACGCACACCTTCAAATACGGAAGTACCATAATGCAATGCGTGAGACATCACATGAACCTTTGCCTCAGCCCATGGAACCATTTCACCGTTAAACCAAATATAATCAGCTTGCTTTGTCATTCTTTTATCCTTACATGGCACTTAGTGCATTCATGAATCGTAATTTTTCTTTCTGTTGATGTGATACTTGAATACCTGCAACATCAGCTAACTTTGTTAACTGGCTGCACAGAAGTTCTAATGGCCGCTGACTACTCACCGTCAGGCTTAAATTAATATTATTGCTCTCTGTGATATTCATATTCATTGAGCATATATGAAAACCACGATGACGGATAACTCTCAGGATACGTTCTAAGATCTCTGGACAAAAACGGGCTTCAATTGTGATATTGTGTTGGTTCATTTTGATTTCTCCATCATCTCATCATTACTTGCGCCCGGCGGAACTAAAGGCCAGACATTTTCTGCGTCATCGATAGATACCTGTAATAAGTAAGGGCCATCGCTCTCTAATAAACATTTTATTGCATCAGCAACTTGTGCTTTTTCTGTGATACGTTGCCCAGGAATATCAAAAGCTTTAGCTAAGGCAACAAAGTCTGGATTGTCTGTTAAAATAGTTTCGCTATAACGTTGTTCAAAAAATAGCTCTTGCCATTGACGCACCATACCAAGACGTTGATTATCTAATAACACCAATTTGACAGGTAATTGCTTACGTTTAATTGTCCCCAATTCCTGCACATTCATCATAAAAGAACCGTCGCCTGATACACAGATAACACACGCATCAGGTCTAGCAATTTGAGCGCCCACTGCTGCAGGGATACCAAATCCCATCGTGCCCAAACCACTTGAGGTAATAAAATTTTCAGGTGCATCAAATGTCATATGTTGTGCTGACCACATTTGATGTTGGCCGACATCTGTTGTCACAACCGTATTTTCAGGTTTCGCATCTGATAATTGTTTTAATAATAACGGTGCATAAATTGCAGAGCCTGGATGGTCATAACGCCACGCGTGTTCTGTCTTTAATTCTTGAACCTCTTGTTGCCAAGTAGCGATGGATAATGGCTGAGACAAAACCGGTAACAACACTTTTGCATCACCCAATAACGCAACATGCGCCTGTTTCAATTTATTTAATTCTGCATGGTCGATATCGATATGGATAACCTTGGCATTAGGTGCAAAAGTATTTAATCGACCCGTTACGCGATCATCAAAACGTGCACCAACAGCAATTAATAGATCACTACGCTGAACAGCATAATTTGCCGCTTTAGTACCATGCATACCTAACATACCTAAATAATTGGTATCTAATGCATCAGCGCAGCCTAATCCTTTTAAAGTGGAAACAACGGGCATTTCTGTTTGCTTCACAAATTCTCTTAACGTTTCCATCGCATTACTCATGGCAACACCACCACCTACATACAAAATAGGTTTTTGTGCCTTCGCTAACATCTGCTTAGCTTGAGCCAGCTCTTGTGTTGGGTAAGGAAACTCTTGCTCTTCTGGCAATTCATAACTTGATAAATGGGAAGCATCAGCCAATTGAACATCTTTAGGAATATCAATTAAAACAGGCCCAGGGCGACCTTGAGACGCGATAGAAAATGCCTCTGATAACACTCTTGGTAATTCATCAACGGTCGAAACTAAAAAACTATGTTTTGTACACGCTAACGAAAGTCCTAAAACGTCAATTTCTTGGAATGCATCTGTACCAATTAAATTGGAAGCAACTTGTCCTGTTATAGCAACAACAGGCACAGAATCTAACAATGCATCAGCAAGTCCAGTGATAACATTAGTAGCGCCTGGGCCTGATGTCGCGATACAAACACCCGTTGTACCTGTAGAGCGAGCAAAACCAATAGCAGCAATCGCGGCACCTTGTTCATGGCGACACAAAACATGTTCAACACCGCCATCATAAAGGGCATCGTAAACAGGCATGATCGCACCGCCAGGATAACCAAAGACTGTTTCGACTTGATGTTTTCGTAATGCCTGTACTAACCACTGTGCTCCATTCATTATTTCACCCTGCCACCTTAACTTCTTGTTTAATTTGAATTTATTTTCTATTTAATCTCTTTTTCAAACTGAGGCTCAAAAAAAACCCCCGCGCCTTTCGGTGCGGGGGTTTTTAAGAGATCCGGCTAGTTTAGTTAGCCTTTCTTCGTCCTAGTGCAGCCCCGCACGGTGGGTTAATAATCACCACCACGCTGACAATAATTAGGCTAATCACTAGGACGATAGTATTCATAATTTTATAACTTCTTTTCTTATTTAAAATGTATGTTTGTTATGTTGTGTTGTGTCTTCTTTCACTCTGTCCTTTTAGAGTTATCATGATATTTTAGAATTGACAACGATTATTTTAAAAATAATCGTAACTAAATGAATTTTATATATATTTTCCTATCCCAGATCGGTATTGGAATATTTATCTATAAAATATTTGTTTTTCAGTTATTAATACTAAGAAAGAACCCGTTATTTTGTTTTTTCTACTATTACACATCATTATTTAAAGCCAAAAAGAGAACATATTTTTTATTATATTTATATTAATTTATTAAATTATTTATTTATTAAATTAATTACTATATTTCAATATGTTATGTTATTTTCGAGATGTTTCTCATTTATTTAACTCTCCATTTAACACAAAAGAAAAAATAATTTAAAAAGAAAAAAATAATGGAGAATAAAAAATGGCATTAGCAATAATATATACACGAGCCTCTTTAGGAATATCAGCTCCGCTTATTACTATAGAGGCTCATATTAGTCAGGGATTACCCGGATTAACATTAGTTGGATTACCTGAGACTGTCGTAAAAGAAGCAAAAGACAGAGTAAGAAGTGCACTAATTAATAGCGGATATACTTATCCTGCAAAAAGAATAACAATTAATCTATCACCAGCCGATTTACCCAAAGAAGGTGCACGTTATGACTTACCTATTGCACTGGCAATACTCATTGCATCTGAACAATTAACATCAAATAAATTAGAATGTTATGAGTTTATTGGAGAGCTTGCACTTTCTGGTAAATTACAACGAGTTAATGCAGTTATTCCATCAATTCTTAGTGCTTCAAAAGATCGTCGAATATGCATTGTATCAGTAGAGCATCAAACTGAAGTTTCATTATTACCCAATAAATCAGCTTTATTAGCCTCTCATCTTTTAGAGATTTGCCACCACCTAGAAAATAATACGCCATTAATTGAAACAGAAAACTTTATTATTAATAATGAAATTGAAAATCAAGATAATAAAGATATGAGTGATATAATTGGCCAAAATAATGCAAAAAGAGCAGCAGAAATCACAGCAGCAGGAAATCACAATATTTTATTTCTTGGCCCACCAGGAACAGGCAAAACAATGTTAGCGCAAAGGATAAGTACGCTCCTCCCACCTTTAACAGCTACAGAAGCACTTGATGTATTAATCATTAGTAGTTTAAGAGGAGTGACATTTGATGAAAAAAAGTGGCCTACAAGACCATTTAGAGCCCCACATCATACTTCCTCTGCGGTTGCTTTAACAGGAGGAGGTTCTCTTCCTAAACCAGGAGAAATTACATTAGCACATCATGGTATTTTATTTTTAGATGAACTGCCTGAATTCGAACGCCGTGTACTCGATGCATTACGAGAACCTCTAGATGCTAGAGAAATAACTATTTCACGAGCAAAAGCCAAAATAAGCTACCCAGCTAACGTATTATTAGTCGGTGCATTAAATCCAAGCCCAACAGGACACTATCAAGGTAGTCACAATCGAGTACCAATAAAGCAGATCCTGCGCTATTTAAACAAGGTTTCTGGGCCATTTTTAGATAGGTTTGATTTATCTGTCGAAATGCCACTACTTCCTCAAGGATCGCTTATTCATCCTACACTTACCACGGAAAGTAGTACTGCAATTAGAGAACGTGTTCTAAAGGCAAGAGAAAAGCAATTTACACGATGTGGGAAAGTGAATACTTATTTAACCGGAAAAGAGATTGAATGCTATTGCTCGTTGAGTACTCATGATGCAACTTTTCTTGAAGACACGCTAAATAAATTAGGATTATCAATACGAGCTTGGCATAAGATTTTAAGAGTATCGAGAACTATCGCAGACCTTGAAAATGAAGAGAAAATACAAAGAAATCATTTAATTGAAGCATTAAGCTTTCGTGCAATGGATAGATTAATGATCTATTTACAAAAGCAACTAGATGGATAAATAAAAAGGAGCGAAAATACGCTCCTTTTAACTAAAACTAATGATATTAATCATCAGAGTCGGTATAGTCATCAGATGGATCGAGCTGCGGCTTTCCACCCGATAATGTATGAAAACGTTTTGGACGACTTATACGACTAGTATATTTCTTCCAAATTTTTTCTTCGACCGTTGCTGCTTCTCGTTCGCCACGACACATGGCAACAAATAATTTTTCCGTTTCAGTTGTAGGCTCTCGTTTACCTAAATCAAGCTCATTAAAGGCTTGACCATGACGTTCCAATATCTGGGATTCCTTGATAGTGAAATCGCCATGACGAGAAAAACCACGCGGATAATGTTTATTGTCAAAAAAACGATTAGTCGTGATAAAACTTTCTGCCATCTGACACACTCCTAATTCTCTATCGTCATACTTATGGCGCGGAGTATTAGATAGTCATGCGGTTCTGTAAAACAAAATATTTAAATCGTAACGACAAATTTTTTTGGAGATAGATGTGGATACCGAATTACTGAAAACCTTTTTGGAAGTCAGTAAGACTAGACACTTTGGACGAGCCGCTGAATCTCTTTATTTAACGCAGTCTGCGGTTAGTTTTAGAATACGACAATTGGAAACACAATTAGGCACGAATCTGTTTACACGCCATCGTAATAATATTCGTCTAACTGTCGCGGGTGAAAGGCTGATCCCTTATGCTGAATCGTTAATGAATACATGGCTTCTCGCTAAAAAAGAGATTAGCCATGCTTCACAACATTCAGAGCTATCAATTGGCGCCACAGCATCACTCTGGGAAGCATATCTAACATCTTGGTTACAGGAATCTTATCTAGAAAGAAAAGAGCTCAGAATCGAATCTAGAGTCTCTACAAGGCAATCTCTTGTAAAACAACTTCATGCAAGAGAACTCGATCTTCTTTTTACGACAGAATCACCAAAGATGGATGAATTAGAAAGTAAAATTATTGGTGACATTACTTTCCAGTTGATGAAAATAGCATCTAATAAAACAGAAGAAATAGTACAATTTATCAAAATTGAATGGAGTGCTGATTTTCAGCCTTTTCTTCCTAATGGAGTGGCGCAAAAAATTGATCCTATTTTGACCACTAACTCCGCAATGATTGCTTATCAATTAATGAAAACAACGCAAGCAATTGCGTTTCTACCTACACATTGGCTCGATCTCTATTCAGACCTTGCTCCTGCCTCAACAAAAATTATTCAAAAACCTTTATTTGCGGTTTGGCTAAATACTAGTGATCAGCAAGTATTGATACAACAACTATTAAAACAGCCGATAAATAATCAATAAAGCTTAAATCTACTCTATATAGTTATCCATGATATTAACGAATAACTTTTGGATTTAAGCTTTATCTCTAGAATTCATAATATATAACAGAGAATATTACCGATAAATATTGGTAAAAGGAGTGTATTGGTAGGTTAGTTGATGAGTGTTTAAAGTAGTAAATATTGAGAATATACAAATAACAAAAAGCCCAGTTAATTAACTGGGCTACAAAGAAGTATAAATTTTGTTATTACTTAATTGGTAACTGGCAGGGGCGGAGAGGCTCGAACTCCCAACACCCGGTTTTGGAGACCGGTGCTCTACCAATTGAACTACGCCCCTAAATAGTTGGCGGAACGGACGGGACTCGAACCCGCGACCCCCTGCGTGACAGGCAGGTATTCTAACCAACTGAACTACCGCTCCGCGTATTCTTTGCGCGATTAATGTTATTAAACACTAACGCTTTAATTGATGCCTGGCAGTTCCCTACTCTCACATGGGGAGGCCCCACACTACCATCGGCGCTACAACGTTTCACTTCTGAGTTCGGCATGGATTCAGGTGGGTCCGCTGCGCTATGGCCGCCAAGCAAATTCTGTTTAATTACCCGTTACTTCGATTTCTCTTCATAACCAGCAATTTTCAATCTTAAACAAGCTTACTTCATCTACTCTTTGTCTCTCAAACAAAACACCTTCGGTGTTGTCAGGTTAAGCCTCACGGTTCATTAGTACTGGTTAGCTCAACG